>DATNQJ010000397.1:0-18002 GCA_036704085.1 Stenomitos sp. | reverse complement strand
GTCTCATGAGCCGCTGGGTCGGCTCCACCCTCGAGCGGCAAGACGCGCTCAATCGCCTCGAAGAGGCCTGTCGGCAGCTTAAAGAGGTGAACCGCCTGAAGGACGAGTTCCTCGCCACGGTCAGTCATGAGTTCCGGACCCCCCTGACGGCCATCAAGGCGGCGGCCTGGATCCTCGAGCAGCGCCTGGAGGGAGAGCTCAACGCCAGCCAGCAGGGGATCGTCTCCATCGTCATCACCCATGCCGACCACCTGCACCGTATGATCAACGACTTGCTGGATCTCTCGAAGATGGAGTCCGGCGAGATGCGCTACAAGCATGCCGAGGGAGACCTGGCCCGCCTCGCTCGGGAGGTCTCGATCAGCCTGTCTCAACTCTATGCGGAGAAGGACATCGAGCTGGCCCTTGAACTCCGCGTGGAGAGTGCACCCGCGACGTTCGATCATGACCGGTTGCGTCAGGTCCTGCTGAATTTGCTCGCCAATGCCGCCAAGTTCACCTCCCGCGGGGGCAAGGTGACCCTGCGACTTCTCCGGGAAGCGGCAGGCGTCCGCCTGGAGGTGGAGGACACGGGGATTGGCCTGGCGTCCGAGCACTTCGAGAAGATCTTCCAGAAGTTCTACCAGGTGGATGGCAGCTCCACGCGCTCGGTTGGCGGGACGGGCCTGGGACTTGCGATCTGCAAGGCCATCGTCGAAGAGGGCCATCACGGACGCATCTGGGTCGAGAGTGCGGTGGGCGAGGGCAGCATCTTCATCGTGACCCTCCCGACGGCCTCGAATCCGGAGCTCACGGCCCTCGACTCCCCATCCTAGTCGACCGTTCCCGAGCGGGGTACCATGGCTGCCGTCCAGGGAAGGAGGAGTCATGACGAAGCACGCGGGGTGGCTCGGTTGGTTGGCGCTCATGATGCTGCCGATGGCGGCGCAGGCCGCTCCGCCCGTGGGATCCCTTCCGCATCCCTTGCAGCTCCCCCCTGGCTTCCACGCGGAGGTCTACGCCCAGGGGGTGCCGGGAGTGCGCTTCATGGCCCTCTCGCCCCATGGGGACCTCACGGTGAGCCGTCCCAGTCGCGGGCAGATCCTCGTCTTTCCGGATCGCAACCACGATGGGCGCGCCGATCGCATGAGTGTCTTTGCCTCGGACCTCGATCGGCCGCACGGCGTGGCATGGCGCGCAGGGGCGCTCTACGTGGCCGAGACCGGCGCGGTGAAGCGCCTGACCGACGTGAACGGGGATCTGGTCGCTGACCGGACGGAGCGGGTGACGGGCGACCTGCCCGAGGGGGGCATGCACTGGACCCGAACGCTGGGCTTCGGCCCGGACGGGGGCATGTACGTCTCGGCGGGATCGGACTGCAATGCCTGTGTCGAGCAGGATCCGCGCCGCGCGACCCTCATGCGCTTCAAGCCGGACGGCACCGGCCGCGAGATCTACGCCCGGGGGCTGCGCAACGCGGTGGGCTTCGCCTGGCATCCGGCCACGGGCGAGCTGTGGGCCACGGACAACGGGCGTGACTGGATGGGCAATACCCAGCCCCCGGAGGAGCTCAACCGGATCCGGCAGGGTGGGGACTACGGGTGGCCGGCGTGCTACGGCGATCGCGTGCCGGACCCCGAGCATGGCAGCACGGCGCGCTGTGCCGGGACGATTCCGCCGGCCGTGTCGTTCCCGGCTCACTGGGCGCCCCTGGGCATCACCTTCTACACGGGCAAGCAGTTTCCGGCCGAGTACCGGAACGACGCGTTCATCGCCTTCCACGGCTCCTGGAACCGCTTTCCGCCCGCTGGCTACCGGGTGGTCCGGGTGCGCTTCCGCAACGGCCAACCCGTGGGCTATGAGGACTTCGTGACCGGTTTTCAACGGGGCTTGAAGGCGTGGGGACGTCCGGTGGACGTGCTGACGGCGCCGGATGGGGCGCTCTTTGTCACGGACGATGCGGGCGGGCGGATCTATCGGATCACGTACCAAAAGTAGCATCTCGCGCGCTTGCCTCTGAGCTGAGAAGGCCCGTCATCCCGGCGAAAGCCGGGATCCAGGGTCGGCTCAGCGGGCGCAAGCCCTGGACCCCGGCGTTCGCCGGGGTGACGCCTATGCCTGCTAACCTTGCAGGCTCGTGGACGGCCTTGCTAGAAAAGGTGCCGGTTCACCAGCAAATGGACGCCGATGCTCGCGGCGTAGCCGAGGGCGATCGCCCAGCTCCACTTCAGGTGCGACCCGAAGGTGTAGATCCCCCGCGCCTGCCCCATGAGGGCCACGCCGGCCGCACTGCCGATGCTCAACAGCGAGCCGCCGACCCCGGCGGTCAGGGTGACCAGGAGCCAATGGCCGAGCGACATGTCCGGGTTCATCGACAGTACGGCGAACATGACCGGGATGTTGTCGACCACCGCCGACAGGAGCCCCACCAGCACGTTGGCGTTGGTCGCCCCGAGCCCCCCGTACATCAGGTGCGAGGCCATGGTCAGGTAGCCGATGGTGCCCAGCCCGCCCACGCACAGCAACACCCCGTAGAAGAACATGAGCGTGTCCCACTCCGTGCGCTCGAGCTGCTTGTAGACGTCGAAGGGGTCCTTCTGGATGTGGACGTGCCCGATGGCGAGCGGCTCGGCGAAGACGTCGTCCGGCTCGTTGATGGTCACCTGCCGGTTCTTCGGGGGCCTCTGCTTGAGGAAGTAGCCGTAAACCTTCAGCAGCCCCAGCCCCGTCATCATCCCCAGCACCGGCGGCAGGTGCAGGAAGTTGTGGACGCAAACGGACAGGGCGATGGTCCCGATGAAGAGCCCGAGCACCCCCCAGGCTCCCTCGTGCAGGACGGCCCGCTCCCGGATGGGGATCGGATGCCCTGGCTCGATGGACAGCGACATGATCGCGGCCGGCACCAGCCAGTTGACCAGGGATGGCAGGGCCAGGGCGAAGAAGTGGCCGAAGGAGACCTTGCCCGACTGCCAGACCATGAGGGTGGTGATGTCCCCGAAGGGGCTGAAGGTGCCGCCGGCGTTCGCCGCGACCACGATGCTGATGCAGGCGAGCGTCACGAACCGGGGCTTGCCCGTGCCGAGGGCCATGACGACCGCGCCCATCAGGAGGGCCGTCGTCAGGTTGTCGGCCACCGGCGAGATGAAAAAGGCCAGGAGGCCCGTGACCCAGAACAGGGCGCGCAGTGAGAACCCCCGGCCCACCAGCCAGCCGCGCAGGGCGTCGAAGACACCCCGGTCGTCCATGGTGTTGATGAAGGTCATGGCCGCGAGCAGGAACAGGAAGAGCTCGCTGAACTCGATGAGGGTGGCCCGGATCGCGGCCTCGGCCGTGTGGGAGTCCCCCAGGCCGGCATAGGCGATCCCGATGAGGATCCAGATGAGGCCCGCGGCCACCATCACGGGCTTGGACTTCTTGAGGTGCAGCACCTCCTCGCCCATCACCAGGAGGTAGGAGAGCACGAAGAGGAGCAACGACGCGACGCCGACCCAGTGGCTTGTCAGGTCGATGGTCGCAAGCTCCGTCGCCCCCCAGGCCGCGGTGGGCCAGAGGCCCAGGACGAGCAGGAGGGCGACGAGTAGGCGCATGGACATTCTCCGCATGACGGTCGGTCGGGCTGCGAAGCGAGAGATGGAGAAAGGGCTCGAAGTGCCCTTGCCGCCCCGCTCCGCACGCATCCTTTGCTCAGCGGCGTTACGAGGATTCACCCGACCGATCCAGGGGCCCTAGAAGTGGAACTGAGGCCCGAAGGTGAACCCGATGTTGCTGGTCGGAACAGCCGGGGCCACGGTCGGAGCTTCCCAGTAGGAAAGCCCCGCGGCGATCGCCAGCTTGTCCGAGACGTGGTACTCTGCCCCGAGCTCGCCGTTCCAGAGGGTCTGAGGCAGCGATTGACCCGCTGCGCCACCGCCCTTGGCGTAGAGGCCCCACGAGGCGGTCGGCCGCCAGTAGAGGAACGCTCCGCCGCCGAAGCCCACGGCGCTCGTGTTGCCGAAGTACTGCAGGCCGACGTAGGGCTGGAACTGGAGGGCGCCCAGGAAGGGCATCTTGTAGAAGACGCCGAGCTCCTCGTTCACGCCCATGCCGGGGACGAGCTCGAGGCGCGTCTCGGACATGAGGAACCACGAGCTGGGATAGCCCACCAGGCGCGCGCGCAGGGAGACGTCCTGGCCGCCCGACGAGGCGTTCGCCCAGTTGAGGTCCGCCCGGATGGGCTGGTACTCCTGGATGCGCCAGGGGCCCGTGGCCTGCCGCTTCTCTTCCTGCTTGGTCTCGGTGGTCTGGACGATCAGCTCGCGGATCATGGGCACGGTCTGCGAGATGGCCTGGGCGTACTGGTAGCGGGTCAGCTGCTCGTTGCCGCGGAAGGTGCCGTCCGGGAAGCCGACCATGACCTTGTAGCGCTGCGAGACGCTCTGCATGTCGGAATAGGCCCAGTCGCCGGGGTTCACGTCCGAGAAGGTCGGGCCTTCGCCCAACTTGCCGGTCGGCCGGACCACGTCCTTGGCCTCGGCAAGCCGCATGAGGTTGTTGATGATCTTGGCCATCTCGTAGCGGGTGACCGTCTGGTCGCCGTGGAAGCTGTTCTTGCTGATCCCCGGCACGCCCTCGAAGAGGCCGTAATCGTTAGTCAGCCGCAGGGTCTCGGCCTTCTGGTCGGCAGGGACGTCGGTGAACGTGTAGGTCGGATGCACGACCGGCTTCCAGGAGGTCTTCGAGAGCGACTCGAGCTCCTTGAGGAGGACCGCCATGCTGTTGACGAACTGGCTGCGGGTGAAGGGCTCCTCGCCGCGGAACGTTCCGTCGGCATAGCCCTTCATGAGGTCACGCTTGATGGCGACCTCGGCCACACCTTGCTCGGCCCAGTGGCCGTCCGGAACGTCCGTGAAGGTGTCCGACGCGAGGCTCGCGAAGGCGGGCGAGGCCACGCCGACGGCCAGCGTCATGGCAAGCGTAAGGATGAGATTCAGGTGCTTCAAAACCAACCACTCCAATCTGAGGCGCGGGGATGCGTTACACGACAAGCCTTGCGAACGTTCCACCGAGCGTTGCTCAGGGAATCGTACCAGGCATGGCCATCCGCGGCAGTGCGTCCAGCACCATGGGGCGAGCGCGCCGCGCATGGCGAACAGGGCCCCTGAGCCGAGCCGGTATCCGGTCGGTGATCAGGGTTTAGACGACGTGAGGAGGGGCTCTCAGGCGATACAGCTGCCGGCCGAAGCGCGGGGGCGGGCGCTGGAACCAGGCATGCCGGACTCCCGAGTCGCTCGGGGCCAGGACGAGGGGCAGGGCCCCCAGAAGGGCCCAGAGGGCCGGCTGGGGGGTGGCATCGTTCAGGGTCGCCCAGACCACGTGGCACTCGCCGTCCCAGCTCAGGGCATCCGAGAGGCTGTGGAGGGCCGGAGCCCAATGGGCAGGGGCCGCCTCCTCCAGGGTGGGGCCGGGGATGGTCGGCATGAAGCCGACCCGGTCGTTGCCGAACGGCAGCGCCGAGAACAGGTAGGAGACGGCGATCGCCAGCCACAGGAGCATGAGGCGATCGCCGAGACGGCGCCGCGAGCTCATTGACGACGAAACGTTCGACATCTAAGCGTGTCCCCTCCTGTGCCTTGGCCAGTACTATACCATTGCCGGGCGATCGCCAACAACCGGGCGGCATGCCGGTCAGTCCGGCCGACGATCGGCCCGCGGCAACGTGAAGCGGAAGGTGCTGCCCGATCCGGGCGAGGAGTCGACGCTGAGCCGCCCGCCCATGCGGGTGACCAGGTGGTAGACGATGGCGAGCCCCAGGCCCAGGCCGCCGTAGGCCCGGGTGCTCGATGCGTCCGCCTGGTAGAACCCCTTGAAGAGGTTCGACTGGATCTCGGAAGACATACCGATGCCCGTATCGCTGACCTCCGTGACGAGGTGCTCGGCCTCGGATCTCACCGCGAGGCGGATCCGCCCGCGCTCGGAGGTGAACTTGATGGCGTTGTCCAGGAGCTCCTGCAGGATCTGGGCCACCCGGGACGGGTCGGCCCAGGCGGGCGGCAGATCCGGGGGGAGCACGAGCTCCAGCGTCTGGGACTTCTCGGCGGCCAGGGGCCGCATGGTCTCGACGACGTCGCGGACGGCCGGAGCGAGGTCGAGGGGCTCGGGCCGGATGGCCAACCGCCCCGACTCGAGCTGGGTGTAGTCCAGCATGTTGCGGACCATCCGGGTCAGGCGCTGGGCTCCCTCCACGATGCGCCGGGCGGCCATGCCTTGATCCGTGCTGAGGGGACCGAGGACCTCCTCTTCGAGGGTGGAGCCGTAGGCCATGATGAAGTTGATGGGGGTCAGGAGCTCGTGGCTCACCACGGCCATGAGGTCGGACTTCATCTTGTCGAGGGTGCGCAGTTCGCTCACCATACGCTCGAGCTCCTCCAAGGCCGTCTCGAGCTGCTGGGTGCGGGCGGTGACCTGGGTCTCGAGCCCACGGGTCGTACGCTCCAGCTCCTGGGACATGCTGTTGAAGTCCCGCTGCAGCACCGCGATCTCGACGGTCCGCTCGGCATTCGGAGCATGGGCCGTGATGAAGCGGCCAGAGGCGATGACGCCGGTGGCTTCGGCGAGATGCCGGAGCGGGACGACGACCGACTCGACGCTCCGACGCCATGCGAACAGGGCGAGCACCACTCCCAGGAGGGCGAGGCTGACCGCCAGCCACTCGGCCCACCGGAGGACTCGCTCGACCTGTTGTTGCTCGGCCAGGATGGCGCGCAGATTCTCCCGGCGGAACGTCACGCCCGCCTGGCGCACCTCGTCGGCCACCGCGGCCGACTCCGTGAGGTTCAGTTGGCTCGCTTCCGCCCGGCGGCCCTTCTGGATCAGGGAGCGCAGGCGGGCGTCGACGTTCAGGTAGCTTCCGAAGGACTGGCCCAGCGCGGAAATGGCTTGCTGTTCTTCGGGGGTATGCGCGAGGCGTTCGGTTGCGACGAGGCTTCCCCGGAATCCCGACGCTTCCTGGTCGAAGGTCCGGAAGGCCTGTCTGGCGCCCTGGGGATCGGTGATCCCACGGTACTCCGCCCGCTCCATGCGGTCGAGGCTCTGCAGCATCTCGTTGACCGCGACGATGCTCGGAAAGTAGTTGCGCTGGAGCTCGACCGCCCGGCTACGTGAGACCTCGAAGGCCGCCACCGACAGGACGAACACCAGGAACAGGGCGGTGATGACCGCCCCGTAGCCGAGTCCCAGCCGGGTTCCGAGCCTGAGTTGCATGGCTCTCCTCATGCGCCTGATGCGGGCACGCCCCCGCGTCGGAGCCTAGGGTACCACGGACGGCCATGGGAGAAGGGTCGATTGCTTTCTGGCCCCGCTCGCGGTCAAATGGAAACGCTGTTGGGGCCGGTCGTTCCGGTTGCCGGGATCGGCCTAGAATCCGCAAGCCACGCAGAAGGAGAACCTCCATGACCATCAAGGGAATCATCACGGCAGGGCTCATGACGGGGACGATCGCCATGGCCGGCGCCGCCTGGGCGCACCAGACCCCGAAGGCTCCCGTCGCCCCGAAGCAGGGGGCCGGCATGTCGACCCAGCAAGAGGCGGCCATGACGGCCACGGCGGAGCTGGTCGACGCCAAGGGCGCCAAGATCGGGACCGCGCGCTTCACCGAGGTCGCCGACGGCGTCCGGATCGTGCTCGAGGCCGCGAACCTGACTCCCGGCGTCCACGGGTTCCACATCCACGCCACTGCCAAGTGCGAGGGCCCCGATTTCAAGTCGGCGGGCGGCCACTTCAATCCGGATGGCAAGCAGCATGGCTTCCACAACCCCCAGGGACCCCATGCGGGGGATCTTCCCAACCTGGTGGTGGACGAGCAGGGCAAGGCCAAGGCGGATTTCGTCGCCCCCGGCTTGACCCTGCGGCCGGGCAAGTACTCGCTCTTGGGGCCGGATGGCACGTCCCTGATGATCCACGCCGGTCCGGACGACTACGTCACCGATCCGGCGGGTAACTCCGGCGCTCGCGTGGCCTGCGGCCCCATCGTCGGCGCGCAGGGCGGCATGGCGCCCGGCGCCGGGCGCCCGATGGACCACCATCACGAGTAACCTGCAAGGCGCGCCCGGAACCGGGCGCGCCTTTTTGCATGAACCGTGCCCACGGAGGGAGGGCGCGCGTTATACTGAATCATTCACGCCCGTACACAAGGAGCCTTCCCGTGTTAGACATCAAGGTGATCCGACAAGAGCCCGAGCGCGTCGAACGCAGCCTCCAGCGGCGGCGTATGAACTTCGACCTCGGGGAGTTGCAGCGTCTCGACCAGCAGTTCCGCGAGACCCAGACCGAGCTGGACGAGCTGCGCGCCCGCCGGAACCAGGCGAGCGAGCAAGTGGCCGCCCTGAAGAAGTCCGGTCAGGACGCCTCGGAGGTGATCGCCTCCGTCAAGGCGAACGGCGAGCGGATCAAGGCCCTCGAGGCCACCATGAACGAGATCGAGGCCCGGCGCACCGAGCTGATGTACCAGATCCCGAACCTGCTCGATGAGTCGGTGCCCGATGGCGAGAGCGAAGACGACAACGTCGAGGTGCTGCGCTGGGGCCAGGTGCCCGAGTTCGGCTTCGAGCCCAAGCCCCACTGGGAGATCGGTGAGGCGTTGGGGGTCGTCGACTTCGAGCGCGCGGTCAAGCTCGCCGGCACCCGCTTCACCCTCATGCGCGGCGCGGGCGCTCGTCTTGAGCGGGCCCTCCTCAACTTCATGCTCGACCTGCACACCGGCGAGCACGGCTACGCCGAGGTCCAGCCCCCCTACGTCGCCAACGAGGAGACGCTCCTGGCGAACGGCAACCTGCCCAAGTTCGCCGATCAGCTCTTCAAGCTCGAGGGCACCAAGTACTACCTGATCCCGACCGCGGAGGTGCCGCTCACCAACCTCTACCGCGACGAGATCATCGACGAGGACATGCTGCCCATGTACCTGACGGCCGGAACGCCGTGCTTCCGCTCGGAAGCAGGGGCCGCGGGTCGCGACACCAAGGGGCTGATCCGCGTCCACCAGTTCGACAAGGTCGAGCTGGTCAAGGTGGTGCCGCCCGAGACGTCCTTCGACGAGCTGGAGAAGATGACGGCCAATGCCGAGGCGGTCCTGCAGCGCCTGGGCCTCCCCTATCGCAAGATCCTGCTCTGCTCGGCGGATGTGGGCTTCAACTCGGCCAAGACCTACGACCTCGAGGTCTGGATGCCCGCCCAGAACAAGTACCGCGAGATCTCGAGCTGCTCGAACTGCACCGACTTCCAGGCTCGGCGCGGCGGCCTGCGCTTCCGCCGGGACAAGCAGCTCATGAACCCGCACACCCTGAACGGATCGGGCGTGGCGGTCGGCCGGACGGTCGCCGCGATCCTCGAGAACTTCCAGCAGGCGGACGGCTCGGTCGTCGTCCCCGAGGCGCTGCGTCCCTACATGGGCGGCGTCGCGGTCCTGCGCTGCGGTGAGCAGCGCGAGCGCGTGCGCTCGTAGTTCCGCGTTCCATCGGGCCTCGCTTCCAAAGGAGCGGGGCCCGTTTTTCTTGCTGCCCTGACCGGAGCGCCCGCGCCGGGCGGATCGTTAGGGGCTCAGGCGCCGGGGTACAATAGCACCGTCCATGCTCAACTTAGGTCCGGCGGGACTGCAGTGCCGCCGCGCGGAGGGTATCGTGAGCGCAGAAACCGTTTCGACGCAGCCCCAGCAGCCCCCTCAGGCCAATGCCTTCAATCACCCGCGCATGCAGGAACTGATGAAGAAGGCGAGCAGCGTACCCGGTGTGGGCCAGATCCTGCTCCAGATCCTGTACGACACGATCCATCCGGCGGACCGGGTGCTGGGCTGCTACTACCAGTTCGACGCGACGGCCGCGAAGCCGGGCGAGCAGGGCGGCAGCTTCTACGCCTGCGAGGTCATCCTCATCACCTCGGCGTACTTCATCTTCGTCAACCTGTTCCCCAAGTCGCACACCTTCCGCAAGAAGAAGATCCACACGGTCGGCGAGGTCAACCTCAAGTACGATCCGCCCTCCATGGACGAGATCAAGAACGTTCAGCCGGGCAAGTTCCTGCCGAGCAACCTGGCCATGAGCGTCACCTTCCTGGACGACAAGGGCCTGCCCGTCGAGACCTGGGTCTCCGAGACCACCGCGCCGGATGCCATCCGCAACCTGTTCGACATCCAGCGCATCCTCAACCGCTGCGTCGGCTTCCCGCTCGCCCAGATTCCGCCTTCCGCCGTCGGCGGCAACGCCTAAGGACGCCCCCTGCGCTATGAATATCATTGATTTTCTTCGCACCGCCGTCCAGAAGCGCGCCTCCGATATCCACATCAAGGTGGGGACCTCGCCGGTCCTGCGCATCGACGGTCGCATCGTGCCGACCGAGTACAAGACGCTGACGCCCGCGGATACCCGTCAGGCCCTCTACAGCTTGATGAACACCGAGCAGCGCCAGATCTTCGAGCAGAACCGCGAGATCGACATCAGCTTGACCATCGACGGGCTGGCGCGCTTCCGGGTGAACGTCTACTTCGAGCAGGGCAACATCGGCGCGGCCTTCCGCGTCATCCCCTTGAAGCCGCCTGCCGTGGACGGCATGGACCTGCCTCCGGTCATCAAGAAGCTCGCCCTCGAGCGCCAGGGCCTGGTCTTGGTCACGGGTCCCACGGGCTCGGGCAAGTCGACGACGCTCGCGGCCATGGTCGAGTTCATCAACACGACCAAGGACGTCCACATCCTCACGATTGAGGACCCGATCGAGTTCGTCTACAGCAGCAAGAAGTCGGTCATCACGCAGCGCGAGCTGGGGGCGGACACGTTGACCTACCCCAACGCCATCAAGTACGCGCTGCGCCAGGACCCGGACGTCATCCTGGTGGGTGAGATGCGCGACCAGGAGACGATTCTGGCGGCGGTCAAGGCGGCCGAGACGGGCCACTTGGTCATGAGCACCATGCACACCACCGACAGCGTGGGCACGGTCTCGCGCGTCATCTCGACCTTCCCGCCGCACGAGCAGGACAACATCCGGCACCAGCTGGGCGCCATCCTGCGCGGGGCGATCTCGCAGCGCCTGATCCCGAAGAGCGACGGCCGGGGCCGTCGGGCGGCGGTCGAGGTGTTGGTCTCGACGCCGACGGTGCAGGACCTGATCTTCAAGAACGATCTGGACGGGCTGCGCCATACCATCGAGCAGGGCCAGATGGACGGCATGCAGAGCATGAACATGGCGCTCTTCAACCTGTACCAAGATGACCAGATCTCGCTCGACGACGCCCTGTCGTACTCGGAGAATCCCAACGAGCTCCAGCGCATGATGCGCGGAGCTTTCCATGGCGCTTACACGAGCTAGCGCCTGCGGCCTGAGGAGGCGGATCGTGAAACGGATCGGGATCATAGCGGTGGTTGCTGCGCTGAGCGGCTGTGGCTGGTACACGAACGTGCCGGCGCAGGTCAGCGTGGTGAACATCGAGCCCGCCACGGTGCAGGTGGCCATCGAGGGAACGAAGGTGACCTTCACCAATCCGACGGTGACGGTGCAGGGGCAGAACGGGTCGATCGGGACGACCTTCGGCACGGCGACCGTGAGCTACGACAAGGACTCGGGGATTGCCAGCAAGAGCATGGCCATGAGCCTGCGGGTCGAGCCCACGTATCTGAAAAAGTATCCGACGGAGTCGTCGACCACCACGGACGTCGAATTCACGCCCGGATCGGGCAAGGCGCTGCTCCCTGTAGTGGATCAGTCGGTGGTGGACGCGTTGAAGACCAAGCGCAGCATCACGGCGACCGTCACGCTTCTGGGGCTGGATGATGCCCAGTTCCCCACGAGCGTGACGCTTTACGTTCCGATCGTTTCGACGGGGCAATAACATGCGAGGGGTGGCGACTCGTTCTACCCCCCCATCCCCCCCTGCTAGGGGGGGCATAAAGGCGGATTGTCCCCCTGCTAAGCAGGGGGATGATTTGTTGAAGGCCTCTCATGCCCTACTGGCCCCCCCTAGCAGGGGGGGATGGGGGGGTAGATCCGAGATCCTTACGGCGATCCTGCATGAAGAAGACGGCCAGAGCATGCTCGAGTACGCCCTCATCGCCGGATCCCTCGCCGTGGGCCTGATTGTCTCGATCAAACTGCTCGGAGGCGCCTTCGGACTGTCCTTCAACCACCACCAAAAGGCCCTCATGCGCGCCCGCTAAGGCCCCGAGATCGATTTAGCCCAGTCTTAAAGTAACTTTCAAGTAAATCTTACCGGATCCGATCGGCGACTTCCTATAACCCAAGTGTGAGGAGTTTCCCAAACGGTTTGAAGGAGGAAGTCACGATGGAACTGCTGAAGAAGATTGTCCGCGAAGAAGAAGGTCAGTCGATGGTCGAGTACGGTCTCATCATCGCCGTCGTGGCTCTCGTTTGTGCCGGCACCTACAAGATTCTGGGCGACAAGGTCAACGGGATGATCAAGAAGCTCGCCGACAAGGTCGATGCGCTGAGCAAGGGCATCTAACCTCAACGCTCTCAGGCCCTCGCCTAGCGTGATACCGCCTCCCCAGCGGGGTATGGTATCGCAGGCGAGGGCCTCTTTGTCTTTATCTCTAGAGTTGGTACCTGCAGATGCATTCCATCCCCACGTGGCAATGGGCACTGGTCCTGGTGCTCCTGATCGCGGTCATCACCGACCTCCGATCGCACCGGATCTACAACTGGCTGACCTTCCCCGCCATGGGGCTCGGTCTGCTGCTCAACCTCGTGATGGGCGGCCTGCCCGGGCTGTTCAGTAGCCTCGCAGGGGCGGGCCTTGCGGCCGTCGTCTTCCTGCTGCTCTACCTCTTCGCCAAGATGGGGGCGGGCGACCTCAAGCTCATGGTCGCCATCGGCACCTGGCTCGGCTACCCGCTCATCGTCCCGGTCATGATCGACGTCGCCCTCGCGGGCGGTATCATCTCGCTGATCTTCGCCCTGCGCTACGGCGCCCTGTGGCCCGTGCTCCGGAACCTCTACTACTTCCTCTTGGCCATGTTCACTCCCGGGGCCAAGCCCGAGTCGGTGCTAGCCAAGAGCGCGTTGCCGCCCTTTCCGTACGGCGTGGCGATCGCGGCCGGCACCCTGTGTGCGATGCTCTATCCGCGGTTGCTCACCTTCACCGGGGGCTAGCGCCATGCGCACCCTCCGGCAGCTCCGGCGGCGCGAAGACGGCCAGACCATGGCCGAGTTCGCCATCATCCTGCCCATGCTGCTCTTGCTCACCTTCGGGACCATCGAGCTCGGGGTCTTCCTGCAGCGGCAGCTCGTCCTGACCGGGGCGGGCTTCCTCGCCGCGCGGGCGGCCACCGTCGGCGGCAAGAACGGCAACAACCCGAGCCTCGCGGCCCAGGAGGTCATCCGGGCCTACGCGCAGGACTCCCAGCAGCCCTGGGTCGGGACGGTCGTCTCGGGCTCCGAGGGCTCCATGGAGGTCAAGACCGAGGCCAACGAGCGCCTGGTTCGCGTCAAGGTCACCAAGAAGGAGCAGTCCCTTTCGGATCTGCTCGCGGCCTTCGGGGGCATCGGGCGCACGGGCGCGGGCCAGCTGGGCGCCTCCATCGTCATCAACCGCGAGTACGTCCAGGGCCGGGGCAACAAGTCGGCCGCCCAGTATCCCGCCAACAGCATCGTCAACTACCCGCTGGAGATCCCGGGCGTCGACACCTACCTCGCCGGCCTCAAACAGGCTGTCGACACCATTCAATCTCTTCCCCTGCCCGCCGACATCAAGGGTCTGGTCGGCACGCTCACCTTCACCCCATTTCAGGCCGTCACGGACAACCCCGGCCGCGACGAGCGCTACCAGGTGGGCCGGACCGAGGCCGCCGTCTATGCCGCTTCGGACCTCGAGACCGCCCCCGGCAATGAGCCCTACCTCCGCCCATCCGAGCGTCTCGTGAAGAGCCTGGAACTCGCGCCGGGTGCCATGCGCACCCTCCAGACCGCCTCGAAAGCGGCCCAGGATCCGTACCTGAAGACCACGCTCAAGGTCATGCAGGGCGCCGCGGGCGCGGCGGCCAGGACGTCCGAGGGCTATCTCCTGACCTCCATGCGGGCCATCGAGATGTCCATGTTCACGGCGAAGGGGGACCTCCCATGACCCCCCTGGTAGGCCGAAAGGCCGTTCCAAAAGGGGTCTCCGGCACCGCAGGTGCGATGACCCCCCGCAAGGACTTGATCCGGGACGAGTCCGGCCAGGCGCTCATCTACGTGGCGCTCGTCATGGCGGTGCTCGTAACGGTGCTGCTCGCGCTCTTCGACCTCGGCCGGCTCGTGACGGCCAAGATCCGGGCCCAGAACGCGGCGGATGCGGCCGCCCTCGCGGCCGTCTCCGTCAAGGTGAGCGTGCACCACACCCGGGAGATGGCCTACGTGGCGATGACGGGCCAGGCCCTGCGCGCTCGCATCGAGCTCCTGCACGCCATCGAGAACCTCGACAACGACGTGGAGTTCAACCGCCGGCTCGGCCGCGCGGAAGCCTACGTCGGACGGATCAAGTCCCTGCGCAAGGACCTGATGGAGTACAACGCCTGGGTGGACCAGGCGGGCCCCGCCATCGTGGAGGAGGCCGCCCGCCTGGCCTACGTCGCCAACGTCCAGGGCATGAACGACCACGCGGCCAACGGCCAGGCCCTCGAACTCAAGAACTTCAACGCCATCAAGGCCCCGGGAGCCATCCGCGAGAACAGCAACCAGTCGTCCTTCGTGGCGGACGTCAACTACGTCAATCAGGGCCTCGGCCCCAAGAAGGGCGCGGGCAAGAGCTTCATCGAGGTTGTGCCGCAGTATCAGGGCCTCAACTGGTCGCTCTTTGGGTTCGGCGGGATCGGCGGGCCCGTGGACGTGCCGGCCTGGGCCTCGGCTGGCTATGCCTCGGCCAACGAGATCGAGAAGGATCCCGCAGCCAAGGGCAAGAAGCTGCAACTGGGGCCTGCGAGCATCCGCTGGTACTCACCGCGGCTCATCCGCACGGGTCAGAAGCACGAGGGGGTCTTCGGCAGCCCGGCGGCAGGAGGCAACATTGTCTCTGAGCATTAAGACGATCTGTCAAACCTTGGCCGCTTGCATGGCCCGTCATCCCGCCGAAAGCCGGGATCCAGGGTCGGCTCACGCGGTGGTTGACCTGGACCCCGGCTTTCGCCGGGGTGACGGAAACGCCTTGCTACCTGGTGCCAACCTTTGGGGGCACAAGGCCGATCGTCAAGACGGTCAGGCCATCGTAGAGGCGGGGCTGCTCATTCCCCTCCTGGTCTTCCTGCTGCTCGCCCTCGCCTTCATCGGCTTTGCCATCTACGAGAGCCAGAACGCCGTGATCGCGGCGCGCTTCGCCGCCCGCGAGGCGGCCATCAGCGCCATGGACGGTGCCGCCGACGAGAAGGTGATGGGCCTCGGCGTCATCAAGGAGGCGGGCACCACCGCGCTGCGCACGGAGTACGCCCAGCGGGTGCTCGGCAAGAACCGCAAGGTCGAGGTCTCTGCCCCCTCCTGGCGCTACGAGGTGGCGGTCCCGCGCACGGCCCTGGTCAAAATGGTGCCGATCGGCCCCATGGGCCGCGCCTACGTCGCCACGGACAAGACGGGACGCTTCGGGCTCGGCTTCATCATGTACGGCGAGAAGGTCACCTCCAAGGGCTCGTGGCTGGATTCGCTTGGCAAGGGGGCCGAGGAGGGCTCGAAGATGGTGACCGGCAAGTCCACCAGCCTCTGGGACAAGGTGGGCGTGCGCGCCGAGGGCTACATGCCCGGCGAGCTGCCGGTCCACGGGGCGGGCTTCGGCCTCTCGGAGATCAACCCCTGGATCCGCAAGACGATCTCGGGGAAGATGCCATGAGGTCGGCTTGGGGAAGGATAGGCGGCCTTGCCCTCTTGCTACTGCTCGTTTCGCTGCCCGGCAAGTCGCTTGCCGGTGTGACAGCAGACCTTGCGGCGGGTAAGATACCGCTGTATCCTGGCGCCAAGCCGCATCCCACCGGCAATCGAGGCCACGGGACCGTGGCGATCGCAACCCTGGAGGCACGTCTGCCGGAGGTGGTGGCCTTCTACCGCCGGGAGCTGCCGAAAAGAGGATGGCGCGAGACCGTCGCCGGCGACATCCTCAATCAGGATCTCGATAAGGTACCGCTTGCCCTCTTGCTCTACGAGCAAGGCAAGCAACAGCTCAGGATCGTGGTGACGGGGCCGTCGGCCAATAACCGCAAAACGACGGTCTGGATTGCGAGGGAGGAGGCGAGCCATGGCCAATCTGCGCGATAAGCTACGCGAACAGCCCCCCGAGAAGCCTGCTCGCGCGGGCTCCAAGGGGACTGTCAAGAAGAAGCGCCCGGCCAAGAAGGAGGCCCCCAAGTCCCTTCTCGGCGGCATGGACGTCAACCGCAAGCTCCTCTTCGCCGCACTGGGCATCGCGGTCGTGGCGGGCTTCCTGGCCGTCACCTACCTCTCGGATCTCGAAGACAGCATCGGTGGCAAGGCCGAAAAGGTCTCGGTCTTCGTGCCGACCGAGGATCTGCCCGCTCGCAAGCAGATCACCGAGTCGATGATCGAGGCGCGGAAGTTCCCGAAGGGCCTATTGCCCGAGGGCGCCATCACCGACCAGAAGGAGCTCATCGGCAAGATCACCCTGGCGCCGGTGGTCAAGGGCGAGGTCCTGCACAAGAAGCGCATCGGCGAGGCGTCGGCCGAGACGGGCGTCGCCCCCAAGCTTCAGCCCAACGAGCGCGGTTTCCTGTACGTCCCCGAGGGCGCGTCGGACATCGCCCTGGTCAAGCCGGACGACTACGTCGACCTCACGGCCACCATCCAGACCGATCACGGCTACCTCTCGACCAAGATCGCCCAGCGCGTGCGCGTGCTGTCGGTCGGCAACCGCTTCAACAACGCGCCCACCGAGAACACCGGCGAGGCGGGCGCCTACGGCGACCTGTTGACTCTGGCCGTCCCCTCCAACAAGGTGGCCTTGCTCGCCGCCCTCAAGGAGCAGGGCAACCTGAGCCTGTCCCTGCGCGAGCAGGGAGACACCTCGGTCACCCCGCCCGAGATCCCCGAGGCGGACCTCGTGCGCTACGTGATGGGTCGCATCCCGCAGCCGCAGGCCCCGCGCCCGGTCCAGCCCAAGGTCATCGTCAAGGAGCGCCCGGTGATCGTCCACGATCGCCCGAAGCCCCAGCCGCCCAGGCCCCAACCCGTTCAACCGAAGCCCGGCATTGAGGTCTACAGCGGCACGACCTTGATCCACAAGAAGTAGCCTAGGAGTACCACCTTGGAACGTCGCTGGTTCGCTCTGTTACTGACCCTCTTCCTGATGCTTCCGGCCCTGCCCGCCTCGGCGGCAGCGCCGGACATCGTCATCCGGATGGGACAGACCATCGTCTATACCGTTCCGGAAGGCGTCGAGCGCGTGGTGGTGGGCGACGGCGACGTCATCGACGCCAAGCCCCTCTCGGGCCAGAACCGCGACCTCCTGATCAGCGCCAAGAAGCCCGGCTTCACCAACTTCCTCGTCTGGCCCTCGCCGACCAAGGGGCCGGATGGCCGGACCATGCAGGGCCCGGTCCGCAACTACAACATCGAGGTCTTGACCAACCGCCGTCCCGAGACGGTGGCCGTTCGGGTCAAGGTGATGGAGGTCTCGCGCGCGGACGAAGGAAACGTCGGCGTGGACTGGAGCGACTCGGTCTCCTGGATCGAGGCTCCGCCCAACGCCCCCTTCCGGTTCGGCCTGCCCACCCGTGAGACGCTCATCGAAGCGAAGCTGAACATGCTCGTTCAGCAGCGCAAGGCCAAGATCCTGGCGCAGCCCACCCTCTTGACCCTCAACGGGGCGAGCGCGAGCTTCCTGGCGGGCGGCGAGCTGCCCATCCCCCTGATTCTCCAGAACAGCATCGGCATCGAGTGGAAGCCCTTCGGCGTCAAGCTGAGCGTCACGCCGCGGGTCGAGGGCAGCGATACCATCGTGCTCGGCGTGCGCCCCGAGGTCTCTCGCATCGACCAGCTCAACGCCGTCAAGCTGCCGGGCGTCTCGGTGCCCT
>DATNQJ010000396.1:0-3796 GCA_036704085.1 Stenomitos sp. | reverse complement strand
ACGCCATGCAAAAAGGCGCCGGAGGAAGACCTCCGGCGCCTTTTCTCGTTATGACCTACTCGCCCTTGGCCGATCCGCCCTGGCCATCGGTGGCATCGATGAAGCCCAGCGCGCCCAGGGAGGCATCCGCGAACTCGTGGTCCACGAAGGGATACCGACCCGCCTCGGGGATCTTGAACTCCACGACCGCGCCGCCCGACGAGCCCAACAGGACCGTCTGCATCCCGCGCATGAGGTTCGCAGGGTTGCCGTCCAGGTAGACCTTGTCGAAGATGGTCCCGACCACGTGGAAGCTCGAGGTGTCGGTGGGACCGACGTTGAGGACGTAGAGGCGCACCCGCTCGCCAGCCTTGGCCTTCAGCGGCTCATCCACGTGCCGGCCGACCTTGCCGTTGAACACGACGTAGGTGGGATCCTTCTTGAGGGCCTTCTCGATGTCCGAGGTCAGCACGTTGGGGTGCTTGGGATCCTTGGGCTTGGTGTACAGCTCGGACTGGACCACGACGTACTCGCGATCGACCTTGTCCGGATAGCCGCCCGCCGGATCCACGACCACCGCGCCGTACATGCCCATCACCATGTGGTGCAGGAGCATCGGGGTGCCGCAGTGATACATGAAGATGCCGGGGTAGTTGGCGGTCCACTCGAAGTCGATGGTCTGGCCGGGGCCGATGGTCCGGTACTTGTCGGTGGGGTTCACCATCGCCGCGTGGAAGTCGATCGAGTGCGGCATCGGGTAGGTGACGTTGGTGGTCTCGTTCGAGCGGTTGGTCATGGTGAACACGACGCGATCGCCCTGGCGCACGTGGACTACGGGCCCCGGAATGGTGTTGCCGAAGGTCCAGGCCTCCATCTTCACGCCGTGATCGATCTCGACCAGCTTGTGCGTGAGGTCGAGCCGCACGTGATGGACCGACCCGGCGGGGACCGGCTTGAGGTCGGGCGCCTGCGTCACCACGTCGCCCTCCGCGAAGGCACCGGTGTGGGCCGCGTTGGTGATCTTCGCCTCGGGAGCGCCGTACACCATCTTGAAGTTCTGGGCCTGTCCGAGGGCGAAAGCGGCGCTTCCGAGCACGGCGGTCGCCACAACGGCAGGCAGTGCGAAGTTGAAGAATTGGCGGGACATGGGGTGACCTCTCTTCTCTCATCGGGTCTCGGTGACCCTCTCGTTGTCTTCAACCCTACGCCTCCGCTGCGGGGCCTTCTTTGAGCTTTCTCATAAAGCGCAAAATTACGTAGTTCACCGATCCTCGTGCAAAATACTGAGAACTCGCGATGAAGAGGGCGAAAATTTGCACGTTAAATGTAAACCTATATTAATAGACCGACCACCCCTCCGGACGAACCGCACGACCTCGCCCGGGGCGGCCCCATGCATGGAAAAGGCCCGCTCGGAACTCCGAGCGGGCCGCAGCGGGGAAACCTAGATCTTGCCGATCTGGATCCGCCATTCGACGGGGCCTTCTTCGAGCGCGGTCCAGGAAAACTGGTTGGGGCGCTCGAACTCGAACTGGTAGCGCAACGGACGCGGGTCGTGGTCGTTGAGGAGGATCAGCGACTCGCCCGAGGCGAGGGAGTCGAAGGTCCCGAAGATGGTGGGATGCTTCTCGCGCGGGGCGAGGGGACGAACGTCGACGGTGACGGGGCTCTGAGTCATTGGGAAGAGGCTCCTTTCAATCGAAGGGGAATTCGTTAACCAGGTTAAGCCTTGAGCCTTGCGGTTTCCATGAGCTAGCTCATAGAGGCAAATCCGGCAGTATGAGCGCCCTCATACTCTCTTCACGGAGGGCGGCGTAAGATGAGCCCAACGATTGATCACAGGAGGAGTCATGAACCCGCTCATCACCTCGGACATGAAGGTCGAACAGGCGCTAACGCGCTTTCCGCAGACCCTGGACGTCTTCGTCGCCTATGGCTTCAAACCCCTCAAGAACCCCCTCCTGCGCCGCACCTTCGCGCCCCTGGTGACCATCCAGGGCGCCGCCAAGATGCACCACTTCGACGACGCCAAGCTCGAGCGCTTCATGCACGAGCTCAACGCGCGGGCGATGCTGGGCGGCGTGAGCCAGGAGGCCGACGAGGAGTCGCCCCTGTACGACCTGCGCGACGTGGAGGGGCTGCGGGCCCAGAACATCGTCGTGACCCCGGCCCTCGTCGAGGTCGACAACCGCGGCCTCGAGCCCCCCGAGCCCATGGTCCGGATCCTGGCGATCGTCCAGCAGCTCGCCCCGGGCCAGCGGATGGAGGCCCTCAACGAGCGGCAGCCGATGCTCCTCTATCCCAAGCTCGAGGAGCTGGGGCTCACCCACCATACCGAGCAGATGCCCGCCGGACACTACCGGATCACCGTCATCCGGGACGCCAGCGAACAGCCCTCGCAGGGGGCCTAGCCATGGCCGTCAGCGGCATCGCCACCGATCGCAGCCCGTCCTTCTCCCTGCCCCTGCGCTACTTCCTGCTCGGCGTGGCGTGCTACCTGCTGACCATGGTGGGGGTGGCCGTGTTCGGGGGCGAGCTGACCGGCTCGACCTGGACGCCGCACCTGCTGGCCTTGACCCACCTCTTGACGCTCGGCACCATCCTGTCGGTCATCATGGGCGCGACCTACCAGCTGCTGCCCGTCGTGCTGCTCGCGACGGTCTGGAGCCAGGGACTGGGCAAGGCCGTCTTCTGGGTCTACCTCGCGGGCATGCTCGGCATGGTGGCGGGGTTCTGCCACTGGATGCCGGTCCTCATCGGCGTCGGCGGGACCCTGGTGGTCGCGGCCATCCTCGTCTTCTTGCTGAACATCGCGCTCTCCCTGAAACAGGGGGCCACCTGGAACCGGATCGGGGCGGCCATGGTCGTGGCCCTCGTCATGCTCGTCGCCGCGGGGGTCGTGGGCTCCCTGCGGGTCGCGGCCTACAGCATGCCCGGCCTCGCGGTGCCCGTCGCCAACGCGGTGGTCGCCCACGCCCACCTCGCCGCTTTTGGCTGCGCCACGCTCTACATCTTCGGGCTGTCCTACCAGATGATCACCATGTTCGTCGTGACCCACGGCCACGACCGGCTGGGCTGGCCCGTGCTCGTGACGGGCACCCTGGGCATCGTCACTTTGGCCGCGGGCAGCCTGGGGCAGCTCTCCTGGCTGTGGCGGCTCGGAGCGGTGCTGATGAGCGTCAGTTGCTGGCTCTGGTGCTACGACGTGTGGCGCATGTACCGGGGCCGGACCCGCAAGGCGCTCGACGTGGGGCTGACGCTGGTCTACAGCGCCCTTCCGTACCTCCTGGGCGCGACGGTGCTCGGCCTCCTGCTCGCCTTCGGCGTCGAGACGGGCCTCTCGCACGAGGGGATGATGGCCGCCTACGCGTTCCTGGGGCTGGTCGGCTTCGTCACCTTCACCATCCTCGGCTGGCTCTACAAGATCATGCCCTTCCTCTCCTGGTACCACCGCTACAGCAAGCTCGTCGGCACCAGGAAGGTCCCCATGATCAAGGACCTGTTCGACGAGAAGATCGCATGGGCGGGGTTCTGGCTGTCCCATGCGGGGCTCTTGGCGATCGCCCTCTCGCTCTTGCTGCACGTCGCCCCCGGGGTCCAGGTCGGCGGCCTGCTCGCGGCCCTCGGAGCCGCCACGGTACAACTCATGCTGATCCAGACGCTACGGCGCTAGAGGAGGAACCATGCCCACTGAAGAACAAGTACGCGACGCCCTGCGCAATGTCATCGATCCCGAGATCGGGCTGGACATCGTGACCCTGGGGTTGGTCTACGAGATCACCCTCCTGCCGGAAGGCCGGGTGGAGGTGGAGATGAC
>DATNQJ010000395.1:0-3589 GCA_036704085.1 Stenomitos sp. | reverse complement strand
CTGGGTACAATTCCATCGGTTGTTTCTTGCCACTCGGGGCGACCCTCGGTACGTTGTATCTAGCTAGACTTTGGTCGGCCAAGACGAGGGCCGGCGGGAATCACAAGCCGTTGAGAGGGAAAGGGAGGGGGCTTTCCCTGTACTAGCCCGTTAGCACGGGCGGCTCGAGCCGTGGGCTCGAGCGCTGGGAAAGGATACAGTCATGACTACCGACTCCACCATCGCCTCGCGCATCCGCAATGCCGCGATCGCCAGCAGGGTGATGACCGCCGACGAGGCCGCGGCCCTCATCGGCTCGGACACCCAGATCGGCATGAGCGGGTTCACGGGATCCGGCTATCCCAAGGACGTCCCGCTCGCCCTGGCCCGTCGTATCTCGGATGCGAACCTGCGTGGCCAGCGTTTCCAGGTGAGCATCTTCACCGGAGCCTCCACCGGCCCGGAGCTGGACGGCGCGCTCGCCATGGCCGGCGGCATCCAGCTCCGGCTGCCCTACCAGTCCGATCCGGAGACCCGCAAGCGCATCAACGCGGGCGAGATGGACTACATGGACATCCACCTCAGCCACGTGGCCCAGCACGTCGAGTACGGCTTCCTCGGCAAGCTCGATTTCGCCCTCATCGAGGTCGCGGCGGTGCTCGAAGACGGCCGCCTCGTCCCCAGCACCTCGGTGGGCAACAACAAGACGTGGATCGAGCAGGCGGACAAGGTCATCCTCGAGGTCAACAGCTCCCAGCCGATGGAGCTCGAGGGCATGCACGACATCTACTACGGGATGCAGCGCCCGCCGCATCGGCGGCCCATTCCCCTGATCGAACCGGGTCAGCGGATCGGCTCGCCCTACCTCGAGGTCCCCCTCGACAAGGTCGTGGCGGTCGTGCCGACCCACTCGCCGGACCGCAACACCGCCTTCAAGGCCCCCGACGAGACCTCGCACCGGATCGCCGGCCACATCCTGGACTTCCTGGCATGGGAGGTGAAGCGGGGGCGCATCCCCGAAACGCTCTTGCCGCTCCAGTCCGGCGTGGGCAACATCGCCAACGCGGTCCTGATGGGGCTCGCGGAGGGGCCCTTCGAGAACATGACCGCCTACACCGAGGTGATCCAGGACGGCATGATCCGCCTGTTGCAGTCCGGCAAGTTGGTCTCCGCCTCGGCGACGGCCTTCTCGCTCAGTCCCGAGTGCCTCTCCGAGGTGATGGCCGACCTCGGCTGGTTCCGGGAGAAGATCGTGCTCCGGCCCCAGGAGATCTCCAATCACCCGGAGCTCATCCGCCGGCTGGGCGTGATCGCCATGAACGGCATGATCGAGGCCGACATCTACGGCAACGTCAACTCCACGCACATCATGGGCTCGCGCATCCAGAACGGGATCGGGGGCTCGGGCGACTTTGCCCGCAACGGCTACGTCTCGATCTTCGTGGCACCGTCGATCGCCAAGGGGGGAGCCATCACCTCCATCGTCCCGATGGTCTCGCACGTCGACCACACCGAGCACGACGTCAGCGTGATCGTCACCGAGCAGGGCCTGGCCGACCTGCGCGGCCTCTCGCCGCGCCAGCGGGCCCGGCTCATCATCGAGCGATGCGCCCATCCTGACGTCCGTCCGTTCCTCCGGGACTACCTCGAGCGCGCCGAACGCCTGTCGTATGGCAAGCATACGCCGCACCTGCTCTCGGAGGCGCTGGGCATGCACAGCCGCTACCTTCGTACGGGGCGGATGCTCCCTCACGACGACTAGGACGCCCGATCGTCCCAATTGAATAAGCCCAGGCTGCTTGGGGCACAAGGGACTTGTCCGTCTCAAGAATACGAAAGACCCATGTCGCAGCCACTCAACCGCAATTTCCGCTTGCTCTGGCTTGGCCAGGCCACCTCGGTGCTGGGCGATCGCGTCCATCAGCTCGCCGTCCTCTGGTGGGTCCTGAACCACTCGGGCTCCCCCGCCCTGGTGGGGGCCGTCATGGTGGCGACCAGCGTGCCCGTGGTGCTCGTGGGACCGTTCGCAGGGGCGATCGCCGACCGCGTGGATCGGCGCCGCTTGATGCTGACATGCGATCTCGTGCGCATGGTGCTCGTGGCGTTGATGGCCTTCCTGGCGTTTCAGGGATTGCTCACCGTTCCCCTGGTCCTTGCCTTGTCCGTCCTGCTATCCGCCGTCGGAGCCCTCTTCACCCCTGCCTCGATGGCCATGGTACCCGAGGTGGTGCCGCCGGAGCAGATGCTCCGGGCGAACTCCCTGCAAGAGCTCACGACCCAGGGGGCCGGCATCCTCGGGCCGGCCCTGGGTGGGGCGCTGGTGGCGGCCCTCGGGGCCCAGGCGGCCTTCGGGCTCAATGCCCTCACCTTCCTGGTCTCGGCGATCGTGCTTCTGGCCATGCGTCACCAGCCGGGCCCCATGCCCGCCTCGGGGGAGTCGTACTGGCAGACGCTGGCGGGTGGGGCCGCGATCCTGCGCGAGCGGCCGGGCATCGCGTCCTTGCTGGCGAGCTTTGCGATCGCCAACCTCTTCCTGGCTCCGATTCCCGTCTTGCTGCCCGTCTTCGCCAAGGACGTCTTCCATGCGGGGGCTTCGGGCCTCGGCATGCTGGAAGGGACGCTCGGCGCCGGCATGATCGTGGCCGCTCTGGTGCTCGCACGGCGGGGGGACGTGAGCCGCAAGGTGGCCCTCATCAGCGGATCGTTCGTCCTGCAGGGGGCCATGATGCTGATGATGGCCCTGAGGCCGTCGTTCTACGGTTTCGGGGTCGGCTTGGCCGTACTCGGCGGGGCGCTCAGCGCCCTGAACATCGTGGTGGTAGCCGCCTTCCAGCGCTCCATTCCGGGCGAGCAACTCGGCCGCTTCATGGGCCTGCTCACCGCCATCGTGCTCGGGGTCATGCCGCTCTCTTACGCCCTGGTGGGAGTGCTCGCCACACGCGTGCCCCCCGAGCGCCTGCTCCTAGCGAGCGGCATGGCGCTCGCATTGGTGGGGCTCGGCTTGCTCGGAATGCCCGGCGTGCGCGACCTGGAGCGCCACGTTATCCCTGGCTCCAATCCTTCTTGAGGACCGTATCGAGCTGGGACAGGAGCGTGGGATCCTGCACCAGGATCCCCAGTTCGCGGTTGTGATCGAGCGAGTTGGTCGTCATGTTCTCCGAGCCGATGAAGGCGCGGGTACCGTCCACTTCGATGGTCTTGGCGTGCATGACCCGACTCTTCATGAAGGCCACCTGGGTGATGCCTGCGGCTGCTAACTGCTTGCGCTCCGCCTCATTGGTGCTCGCGCCGTTGCCCTGTTTGCCCGCCATGTTCGACAGCATGACGCGGATGTCGACGCCGGCCTTGGCCCGGGCCCCCAGGTGATCGGCGATTGCTTGATCCCCGATCACCTCGCACTGCATGACGAGGGTATGCTTGGCCGAGTCGATCAGGTCCAAGAGCTTCCGGCGGGAGTTGTCCGGGCTCACCACGAGGTTGGGAGCCACGGGCTTGTAAGCGGCCTGGTTCCAGTCCGCCTGGAAGATGCCGGCGACCTCGCTCACGTCGGCCGGGGCGCGATCGATGACCGCGTACTCACGGTTATTCGTGAAGGCCGAGTTGGTGAAGT
>DATNQJ010000394.1:0-9065 GCA_036704085.1 Stenomitos sp. | reverse complement strand
CGGCGCAGGTGCGGGCCTTGAGGCGGGCGTTCTCAATGAAGGTGCGGCCCGTCTCCTCGACCTCGACCGCTTCGGGCATCGCGGTGAGCTCGAAGGGGGCCTCTCCCAGGAGGGGCTGGAACTCGGAGAGCTTGTGGGTGTTGGTGGTGGCGAGGTAGACGCGCAACGGGGGCTCCTGCTACTTGCGGGCGCCGCGCGACTTCTGACTCTTGGCCACGCGGTAGGCGGTGATGACGTCGGGGATGCGGATGAGGGTGTTCACGACGCGCTGCAGGTGGGCCATGTCCACCACGTCGATGATCATGGTGATGATGACGATCTTGTCCTTGGCCTGGCGCACCTTGACCGTGCGGATGTTGGTCTTGATGTCGGCGATGCGGACGGTGATGTCCTTGAGGATGCCGACCCGGTCGATGACCTCGACCGCGATCTCGACCGGGTAGGACGCCGACGTCTGGACGCCCGCCCAGCTCACGGTGATCCGGCGCTCCGGCTCGACACTGAGCAAGTTGGGACACTCCTCCGAGTGGATGGTGATGCCCTTGCCTCGGGTGACCGTGCCCAGGATGGGCTCGCCCGGAACCGGAGAGCAGCACTTGGCGATGGCCACCTGCATGCCGGCCAGGCCGTCGACCAGGATGCCCGTGCCGCTGCGCGGCTTGCCGCCCGCGATGGGCTTGGGCTTGAAGCTCTCGGGCGTGACCTCCTCGGGCTCGGCGAGCTCCTGCCGGATGAGGTTTGCCACCTGCACGGAGGTCTTCTCGCCGTAGCCGATGGCGGCCAAGAGGTCGTCGACCTCCTTGTAGTTCAGGCGCTGCGCGAGGCCGAGGATCTTCTCGTTCTTGAGGATCTGCTCCAGGCCGGTGCGGCCCATCTCCCGCTCCAGGGCCTCGCGGCCCATGGCGATGTTCTCCTCGCGGCGCTGCTTGCGGAACCAGCCGCGGATCTTGTTCTTGGTGGAGTTGGCCGAGACGAAGTTGAGCCAGTCGAGGCTCGGCTTGCCCGTCTTGGACGTGAGGATCTCGACGATGTCGCCGTTCTTGACCCGGGTGTCCAGGGTGACGATGCGGCCGTTGACCTTGGCCCCGACACAGCGGTTGCCGATCTCGGTGTGGACGCGGTAGGCGAAGTCCACGGGCGTGGCTCCGGCGGGCAGGTCGACCACGTCGCCGCGCGGGCTGAAGACGAAGACCTCCTCGGCGAAGAGATCCTCCTTGACCGTGTCGACGAACTCCTGGGAGTCCTTGACGTCTCCCTGCCAGTCGAGCAGCTGGCGCAGCCAGGAGAGCTTCTGGTCGGCGCCCGACAACGCCCCGCCACCATCCTTGCCGCCTTCCTTGTAGCGCCAGTGGGCGGCGATACCGTACTCGGCGACCCGGTGCATCTCGTAGGTGCGGATCTGGACCTCGAGCGGCTTGCCGCCGGGCCCGATGACCGAGGTGTGAAGGCTCTGGTAGAGGTTGGGCTTGGGCATGGCCACGTAGTCCTTGAAGCGACCCGGAATCGGGCGCCACAGCGAGTGGACGATGCCCAGGACCTCGTAGCATTCCTTGATGTTGTCGACGAGCACGCGGATGGCCGTGATGTCGAAGAGGTCCGTGAACTCCTTGCCCTGCTGGAGCATCTTGTTGTAGATGCTGTAGAAGTGCTTGGGACGGCCGTAGACGTCGGCGGTCTCGATGCCGACGCGCACCAGCTCGCTCTCGATGGAGGCGACGACCTCCTGGATGTAGCGCTCGCGCTCCTCGCGCTTCTCGCCCAGGAGCTTCGCGATCTTGTAGTACTCGTCGGGGTGGATGTAGCGGAGGCTCATGTCCTCCAGCTCCCACTTGATCTTCCCCATACCGAGCCGGTGGGCCAACGGCGCGAAGATCTCGAGCGTCTCCTTGGAGATCTCGACCTGCTTCTCGGGCCGCATGTGCTTCAGGGTGCGCATGTTGTGCAGGCGGTCCGCGAGCTTGATCAGGATGACGCGGACGTCCTTGGCCATGGCCACGAACATGCGGCGGAAGTTCTCGGCCTGGCGCTCTTCCTTGGAGGAGAACTTGAGCTTTTCGAGCTTGGTGACCCCCTCGACGAGCCGGCAGACCTCGCGGCCGAACAGCCGGGTCATCTCCTCGGGGGTAACGTCGGTGTCCTCGAGGACGTCGTGCAGGAGGCCCGCGGCGACGGTGGCCCCGTCGGCCTCGAGCTGCGCGAGGATGAGGGCGACCTCGTAGGGGTGGATGATGTAGGGCTCACCGCTCTTGCGGTACTGATCGTCGTGCTTCTGGCGTGCGAACTCGTACGCGCGCTCGACGAGGTCGATTTCCTCGGGCGGCGCGTACTTGCGCATCGTGGTGGTCAATGTTTCCGTTGCGATCGCTGTCATGCCCGTCCCACCCGCAGCCAAGCGTCAGAGGAAAAACGTCCCCCCGCGGCCGCAAACATATGAGTATACCGCACCGAAGCGTGGCGACGTAAGCGATCGCCGAGGGTTCCGGAAGCCCCGGAAGGCAGCACGACCCATCGGCCGTCTTCTGCTCTTATACCCCGGGCGCCAGGCAATTCGCCTGCTCTGGATCCTCGAACATGCCGGGTTCGCCGACCCCATGCAGGCGCAACTGCACTTTCAACTGCCCCTGGAAGTAGTTGAACTCCGGGGTGAAGGCCAGTCCGACGTGCTCCGGAACGGGATGGTGGTGGCCCATGTTGAAGCCGACGGCCTCCCGGATCTCGAGGCCGTCCCTCAGCTCCAGGAACAGGTGCTTGCGCTCCTTGCCGCGGAGCTTCTGGCGCACCACGGCGACGTCCCGGATGGCCAGGACGGGCTCGGGGTTGCCCTGGCCCGTGGGCTGGAGCCAGGCGAGCTCCCGGATGGCGCGCGGCGTGACGTCTGCGAGGGAGACCTCGGCGTCGACCATGCGCGGGGGCCGGACGGTGGTGTCCACGCCTTGAGCCCGGATGGCCGCATCCAGGGCGACCTTGAACGCGTCGAGGTTCGCCTTGTTCAGCGTGACGCCCGCGGCCTGGGCGTGGCCGCCCCAGCGCAGGAGGTGCTCGCGGGTGGCCTCCAGGGCCTGGAAGAGGTTGACCGGCTCGGGCGAGCGGCCCGAGCCCTTCCAGAGGTCGCCTTCGCTCGAGAACAGGATGACCGGGCGCCCGTAGAGCTCGACCAGGCGCGAGGCCACGATGCCGATCACCCCGTGGTGCCAGCCGTCGTGCGCGAGCACGATGGCCGCCTCGCGCTCGAGGTCGACCTCGGTCTCGACGAGCATGCGGGCCTCGGCCTCTGCCTGCTTGGAGGTCTCCTGGCGCAGCCGGTTGAGGCGATCCAGCTCGAGGGCGAAGTCCTGGGCGTCCTCGAGGGTCTCGGCGAGGAACAGCTTGAGCCCCACCTCGGGGTGGTCCATGCGGCCGGCGGCGTTGATGCGCGGCCCGATGCGGAAGCCGATGTCCGAGGCGTTGATGGCCGCCAGGCTGTTGATGCCCGCGACCTCGGCGAGGGCCTGGAGGCCGGGGCGGGGGGCGGTCGCCATCTGGTGGATGCCGCGGCCGACGAGCGTGCGGTTGACGCCCGTGAGCGGGGCCATGTCGGCGATCGAGCCGATGGCGACCAGGTCGAGCAGGTCCTCGACTCCGCCCGAGGGCGCGAGCTGCTCCAGGGCGCAGGCGAGGGTGTAGGCGACGCCCACGCCGGCGAGGCCCGCCATCTCGGGGGGACAGCCGCCGAGGCGCGGGTTGATGAGGGCGAAGGGCGCGGGCAGGATCTCGGGCGGGGTGTGGTGGTCGGTGACGATGACCTCCATGCCGAGCGAGTTGGCGAAGGCCACCTCGTCAACCGAGGCCACGCCGTTGTCGACGGTCACCACCAGCTTCAGGCCGCGGTTGGCGAGGTCCTGGAGGGCATGGCGGTTCATGCCGTAGCCGTCCTCGAAGCGGTGGGGCAGGAAGTAGTGGGCGTTGTAACCGGCCCGCGCCAGGTACCCGAAGAGCAGGGAGGTGCTCGTCACGCCGTCCGCGTCATAGTCGCCGTAGACCACCACGGGCTCGCCGGAGTCGAGGGCGGCGACCAGGCGATGGGCGGCCTTCTCGATGCCGGGCAGGGCCCACGGGTCGAGCTCGTAGGGGGCATGGCCCAGGTAGCGGCGGGCGGCCTCGACGTCGGTGACGCCCCGGCCCACGAGCATGCGGGCGAGAAGCGGGGTGATGCCGAGTTCGAAGGTGAGGCGGGCGACGACGTCCGGGTCGACGAGACGCAGACGCCAGGAGATCTCGGGGTGCTGCATGGAGAGCCTATCTATCGGGTCTGGATGGCCGGTCGAATGCGGCCTGGATCTACTATAACATAGCGATCGCGGGCCTCTTGCAGCCCTCCGGGCCGCACGAACCTCGCGGCGACTTTACAAGCCAAAGGGGCTTTGGTATGATTCACTCCTGTTTCGCCGGATTAGCACAGAGGTAGTGCATTCGATTCGTAATCGAAAGGTCGTGGGTTCGAATCCCACATCCGGCTCTGGGCGCCCCCGTTGCTTCTTGGCTGTTTGGCCTGCACGGGATTGGCGCCCTTTTTCTTGCTCGTCCGAAGGAGGCCGCCGGTGGGGCTACTCGTTCTCATGGCCGTCATCGTCCTCGTGCCGCTCCTCTTGCTCGTGACCGATCGCCTGGGGTGGACGGCGGCCTATACCAAGGGACGAGGCAGAGGCGCCGCCTCCAACGTCCTGCTCGGCATGGACAGCCTCTTTGCCCCCGAGCAGCGCCGCGCCGCCATCGAGTACCGCGTCGACAAGAAGGACGCCCTGCACGAGCAGCAAGCCGGAGACGACCGCGAGCCCAGCTAGCCGAGCGGAATGGCCCCCGGTCCAGTCCGTAGCCGGTGCTGATTTGGTCCCTCCTGATCCTTGCTATGATAGCGGCGACGGAGCGGCCGAAGAGCTAGCCGGTGTGCCCTCTCCCGAACCAGCCGACTGTCTCCGCGCGGGCCCCAGCAGCCCGCCCCCATGAGGGCCTCCGTGAGGACGTCCCGATGGATGGTGAGACCGACCCACCTCAAGCGCCCGATGACCAGGAAGCCTGGCTGCGGCTCCTGCTGGACTCCACCGCCGAAGGGATCCTGGGCCTCGACCTGGATGACCGCTGCACGTTCGCCAATCGCTCGAGCATCCGCCAGCTCGGCTTCCACACGGAGCAGGACCTCCTCGGCAGCCCTCTCCACGACCTGATCCACCACAAGCAAGCCGACGGCAGCCCCTTGCCGCGACACGAGTGCGCCATCACTCGCTCGCTCCATGCGGCCGCGCCCGCCCACCGGGACGAAGACGTCTTCTGGCGGACCGACGGCACCTGCTTTCCCGTCGAGTACTGGTCCTACCCGATCCGAGCGGAGAACGGGGCCACCGGGGCCGTCATCGCCTTCGTCGACATCACCGAACGCAAGCGCGCCGAAGAGGCGATCCGACATCTCAACCGGGAGCTCGAGGAGCGCGTCGCCGTTCGGACCACGCAGTTCCATGCGGCCAGCGAGGACCTGGAAAGCTTCAGCTACTCGGTCTCGCACGACCTGAGGGCCCCCTTGCGGGCCATCGACGGCTTCTCGCTCATCCTGCTCGAGGACTATGCCAAGTGCCTCGATGACGAAGGACGGCGCCTCCTGCGCGTGATCCGGACCAACGCCCAGCAGATGGGACGGCTGATCGACGACATCCTCGCCTTCGCGCGAGCCGGACGCAGGGATCCCGAGCTCGAGGACGTGGACATGACCGGCCTGGCCCGAGCGGTGTTCGCCGACCTCACCGACCACCACGCGAGCCGCGCGGTCCGGCTCGAGCTGGAAGCGCTCGCGCCCTGCCGGGCCGATCCCTCCATGGTCCGCCAGGCCTTGGAGCACCTGCTCGCCAATGCCCTCAAGTTCACACGACCGCGAGCCGTCGCCGTCATCGAGATCACCGCGCGTCCGGACGGGCCCATGAACGTCTACACCATCCGCGACAACGGAGTGGGCTTCGACATGGCCTTCAGCCACCACCTCTTCAACGTGTTCCAGCGGCTGCACGGTCCCGAGCAGTTCGAGGGGACCGGCATCGGGCTGGCGATCGCCCGACGCCTCATCAACAAGCATGGAGGCCGTATCTGGGCCGAAGGCAAGGTGGGGGAAGGGGCCACTTTCAGCTTCACGCTACCCAGGGCCCAGGAAACGACGGAGGAATGACGTAATGCCGGTTGACGTGGAGTTGCTCCTGGTCGAGGACAACCCGAACGACGCGGAGCTGACGCTCCGGGCCCTGAAACGAAACCACCTCGCCAACCACATGGTCTGGGTGAAGGACGGCGTGGAAGCGCTCGACTTCCTGTTCGCGCGGGGCACCTATGCCAACCGCGCCCAGTGCGAGCGGCCCAAGGTCATCCTGCTCGACCTTCGCATGCCCAAATTGGACGGCATCGAGGTCCTGACCGCCATCAAGCAGGACGAGCGCACCTGCGACATCCCCGTGGTGGTCCTGACCTCGTCCAACGAGGACAAGGACATCGAGACCTGTTACCGGCTGGGCGTGAACAGCTTCGTGAGCAAGCCGGTGGTGTTCGAGGACTTCATCAAGACCGTCACGCAGCTCGGCTTCTACTGGTTGCTCGTCAACAAGCAACCCGCACCCTAGGAGACCCTCATGACCACCGAGCTACGCATTCTACTCCTCGAGGATGTCCAGACCGACGCCGAGCTTGCCCTGCGCGCCCTGCACAAGAGCGGCATCACCCCCACGTCCTTTCGGGTGGACACCCGAGACGACTACCTCCAGGCCCTCAGCCAGTTCCAGCCGGACGTGATCCTCGCCGACTACCAGCTCCCCTCGTTCGATGGCCTCTCCGCCCTCTCGATCGCCCGGGAGCGCTGCCCGGAGGTCCCGTTCATCTTCGTGACCGGCAAGATGGGCGAGGAAGTCGCGATCGAGACCCTCCAGAAGGGCGCCACCGACTACATCCTGAAGGATCGCCTCTCCCGGCTGGGACCCGCCGTCCTGCGCGCCCTGGCCGAGGCGCGCGAGCACCAGCACACGGCGGATCTGCAGGCCCAACTGGCGGCAATCGTCGAATCGGCCAGCGAGGGCATCATCGGCATGGACCTCCAGGGCGTGGTCACCAGCTGGAACCGCGGCGCCGAAGCCATCTACGGCTATCGCGCGGCCGAGATGCTGGGCCAGTCGATCGAGCGCCTTTCCTGTCCGTCATGCCCCCACACGATGCAGGACCTCATCCAGGAGATCCGCTCCGGTCGACGGGTGCGGCGCAACGAGACCCAGCACGCCACTCGCGAGGGCCGGATCCTCGACGTCTCGCTCAGCCTCGCTCCGATCCTCGACCGCATCGGCCGGCTGGTGGGGATCTCGGCCCTGGCCCTCGACATCACCGAGCAGAAGCAGGTCGAGCAAGCCCTGATCGAGAACGGCAAGCGGCTCGAGCGCAGCATGCGCACCACGATCCAGGCCATCGCGAACATCGTCGAGGTCCGCGATCCCTACACCGCCGGCCATCAGCGCCGGGTCGCCCAGCTGGCCGAGGCGATCGCCCGCGAGCTGGGCCTCCCCGAGGACCAGATCCAGGGCCTGCAGCTCGCGGGCATCGTCCACGACATCGGCAAGATCCAGATCCCCGCCGAGATCCTGAGCAAGCCTGGACGGCTCACCGCGGTCGAGTACCAGTTCATCCAGCTCCACTCGCAGGCGGGCTTCGAGATCCTCAAGGACGTGGAGTTTCCGTGGCCCATCGCCGAGATCGTCGGCCAGCACCATGAACGCCTCAACGGCAGCGGCTATCCCAAGGGGCTGAAGGACGGCGAGATCCTCCTGGAGGCCAAGATCCTCTCGGTGGCCGACGTCGTGGAGGCCATGGCCTCGCACCGCCCCTACCGGCCAGGCCTTGGCATCGACGCCGCCCTCGAGGAGATTTCCAACCAGCGCGGGCTCCACTTCCAACCGGAGATCGTCGACGCCTGCGTCACGCTGTTCCGGGACAAGGGCTACCAGCTGGAGTCCTGACGACCGGTCCCCGGAGGTGAGTCCCCATGACCATGACGATGCTGACCGAGCTGACCCCGCCGCGCGTGGCGGCGGTGCTGAGCGCCTGGAAGGAGGCGGGTGAGCGGTTTCACGTGCTGGCCCTCCTGCCGGAGGGCGAGAAGGAGCAGGTCCCCGTCCTCCAGGCGGCCTGCCGGGAAGCGGGCCTCGCGCTCGGTGGCGGCCTCTTCCCGCAGCTGCTCCATGAGGGCCGCGTGCGGGATGCCGGCGTCCTGCTGCTGAAGGTGACGGACGCTCCACCGCCGTTGCTGATCGAGGACCTCTCCCGGGAGGAGGCGGCCGAACGGACATGCGCCGCGCTTGCCGCCTACGTCGAAGAGCAGCTGCACGAGGACCAGGATGCTTCCCTGTTCTGCGTCTTCGACGCCCTGGTGCCCAACATCGCCACCCACCTCGACGGCTGGTATCTCCGCCTGGCCGACCGGATCCGCTACTTCGGCGTGAACGCCGGCAACGAGCGCTTCGTTCCCGAGCCCTGCCTGTTCGACGGCGATCGCTTCGTGGCCGATGGCTTGCTGGTCCAGTTGCTGCCCGACCATCCCGGGGCATGCCTCGAGCATGGCTACGGCGTGCCCCCCCATGCCATCACGGCCACTTCGGCGACGGGCAACCGCATCGTGCAGATCGACTGGCGACCGGCCCTCGACGTCTATCGAGAGCTCATGCAAGACGAGTACCAGGTGACCATCGACCGGGGCAACTTCTATTCCCAGGCCGTCCACTTCCCGTTCGGCATCCTGCGTGCGGACGGCGAGGTGCTGGTGCGGATTCCCGTCGCGCTCGGCGACGAGGGAGCGATCATCTGCGTCGGCGAGATTCCGCCCAACTCGGTCCTGACCCTGCTCGACGCCAGGGCCGGAACCCAGCAGGCCGCCGCGGCCCTGGCCCGGGACCTGAGAGAGCTCGGCCTCCCCCCCCGTCAGGACTTGCTGCTCTTCTACTGTGCGGGTCGGCGCATGCACGTCGGAGACGGCCTCGAGGACGAACTGGCGGCCGTGATCCGGGAAACGGGGGCCG
>DATNQJ010000393.1:0-5644 GCA_036704085.1 Stenomitos sp. | reverse complement strand
CGAAGACATAGTCCGTGCTGACCTGGACAAGGGCCGCCCCTACCTCCTGGCAGGCGAGAGCGAGGTTCCAGGGGCCGAGGGCGTTGACCCGATAGGCGCCCGCCTCGTCGGACTCGGCTCCGTCCACGTTGGTGTAGGCCGCGCAGTTGACGACGACCTCGGGCCGCACGTCGCGCAGGAGGGCCCGAACGCCCGCAAGATCCGTGATGTCGAGCGCATGATCGACCGCGTCCGGGGTCTGGCCGCAGGTGACGACCTGATGGTCCGCCTTCCGCAGGGTCGGGACCAAGTCCTGTCCCAGCATCCCGCGGGCTCCCACGACCAGGAACTTCATGCCATCCTCCTCAGCCAGACATCCAGCGGTGAACAGCCCCAAGTGTAGCATGCGGCCTCCACGCCCTCCGGGCGGCCATCGACACGGGTGGGACACCTCCCTTTCACCACCTAGACTTAACGTAAGTCCAACCTTCCTGCGCGCGAAAACCCTCTTGGCTCCCGTTCGCCGAGTGAGGACTCATGATCCAGCGCCGTTCCCGCATGCTCCTGATGGCAACGCTCGCCCTGCTGGCGAGCGCCTGTCAGCGCGTGCCGACCGCCCAGACGATCGACATCCCGACCGGTGAGGGCCTGGAGCTCATTCCCAACCAGTTGATCGTCAAGTATGTGGACGACCGCTCCACCCAGGCGCTCACGCGGATCACGCCCTCGGTCGAGGGGGCCATCCACGCGGAATCCGTGGGCTTCGACTCGGCTGACGACGTGCAACTCGTCCGCCTGCCCAAGGGCTCGGATGACGCGGCGGCGATCGCTCGCTACCAGCAGAACCCGCGCGTCGAATGGGTCATGCAGAACTACCGGGTGACGGGCAAGGACGTGCGAGCCGTCCAGGCCACGAGCGAGCCCCGCATGGGCGAGCAGTGGTACCTGGATCGCGTCGGCGCGCCCGAGGCCTGGAACACCAGCAAGGGCTCGGGCGTGGTGGTGGCCGTCCTCGACACGGGAGTGGACTTCACCCACCCGGATCTCGCCGGCCAGGTGATCAACGGCCCCAACTACGCCGGCTCGGGGGATCCCAAGGACTCCTTCGGGCATGGGACCCACGTGGCGGGCATCATCGCTGCCAAGGGCGACAACGGCATCGGCATCTCTGGGGTGGCCCCTGCCGCCAAGGTCCTCAACATCGAGGTCCTGGGGGCCGATGGCTCGGGGTCCATCTTCGGGATCGCCAAGGGCATCAAGTACGCCGCCGATTACGCCAAGAAGAACCACGTGCACGTGGTCATCAACATGAGCCTCGGAGGTCCCGCCCGGCCGGACCCCATCAACTACCTCGCGGGCAAGTACGCGAAGCTCAAGGGGGCGCTCCTGGTGGCCGCGAGCGGTAACTCCAACGGGCCCGTCAGCACGCCCGGCCGCCTTTCGGACTTCCTCGCCGTGGGCGCGAGCACCCAGGCCGACCAGCGGGCCCCGTTCTCGAACTTCGGACCCGAGGTGGGCATCAGCGCCCCCGGCGTGGGCATCCTGAGCACCATGCCGACTTACAAGGTCCCCCTGAACGACTTCAAGGACTCGAACGGGACCCCCATCGGACAGAACTATGCTCTGCTGCAGGGGACCTCCATGGCCACTCCCATCGTCTCCGGCGTGGCGGCCCTCGTCTGGAGCGCCCACCCCGACTGGACCGCCGCCCAGGTGCGCGAACGGCTCCAGTCCTCCGCCCGGGACCTCGGGGCAGCAGGCAAGGACCCGGAGTTCGGCTCCGGGCTGGTCAACGCCGCAGCGGCGGTTCGCTAGGGAAGGGTCTGGACGGACAGGGAATCGTCCTGGACGCGGACCACCAGGGCATGGCCCGGCCCCACGATGTGATAGTCCACCCCGTTACGCGTGGAGCGGTTGGCGATGGGGATGTGGCTCGCGAAGACCGCCGAGACGCCGCCCTCCTGGAAGACCCGCTGCAGGGCCCGGATCTCCTTGGAGCTCTCCATCTGGACGTGCTTGCCGCGGCGCGGGTCGATGAGCGGCCAGTGCATGAACACGAAGACCCGACGGGCGCCCTCGGACCTGAAGGCCCTCAGCCGGCCCGCCAGCCATTCGCGCTGCGCTTGCCGGACCCGGGCGTCGGCGTTGTCCAGGACGACGAAGCGATCGCGCCCGATGGCAAAGTCCCGGCGCACGGGACCGGTCCGGGCCACGTAGTCGGCATAGCGATCGCGGTTGCCCGGCACCACGTAGGTCGGAAACGGCAAGTGCTCCAGGGTTGCGATCGTCTCTCCCAGGGCGGCGCGGGCATTGCCCAGGTGCATGGCGAAGTTGATACCGCCCACCCGCTGCGCCATGCCGAGGGCCGGCAGGTCGCCGCCGGAGACCGCGAAGGTGTAGGCGCCCTTGAGGTTGGGGTCCAACCGCCAGCGGCCGGTGCTGCCGCCCGAGAGCGTCACGCGCGCCTGCATGGAGATGCCGTCGCGGGTCGCCGCCTCGGCCACCCCGGAGGGCGTCACGAGGTAGGATCCGACGGGCACATTGACCCAGCGCGTCGCGGTGCTGAGGAAGCCGCCGGACGGATTCCGAAGGGTGAGCGCGGTTTGCGGCGAGTTGGCCCAGATGGCGACCTCGTGTTCCCCGAGGGAGCGCAGCGCGCCACATGAGACCGAGACCTGGGGCAGGGGAGCCGCCAGGGCGGGAAGACCCGCGCCGAACGTGCACGCGGCGGCGAGCAGCAGGGAGGTCAGCGATCGCAGTGAGACGGGACGAACCTGCCGGGCTGCGAGGAGCTGAGAGCGACGGACGGACGGCATTAGACGCCTCAATGAACGGCAAAAGGGTCGACCGGTCTATCATACCACGGCGCGATGCCTGAAAAGGCGCCTTTCCGGTCGCATGGTAAAATAGAAAGTTCCTCAGCTGGCGGGTGTGGCCCGCGGTGACGAGGCTATCAAGGAGTCAAGCGTGTCGAAGCTCAGCATTGCCGTTGTGTGGCATATGCATCAACCCCTCTACAAGGACCGGCTCTCGGGTCAGTACCTGATGCCGTGGGTGCGACTGCACGCCATCAAAGACTACCTCGACATGGCTCAGATCCTGGATTCATTCCCCACGCTGCACCAGACCTTCAACCTCGTGCCGTCCCTGCTCGAGCAGCTGATCGACTACGGCCACCATGGCGCCATGGACCGCGCCATCGAGCTCACGCTCATGCCCGTCCGGGAATTCTGCCTGGATGACAAGCGGTTCCTGTTCGAACGCTTCTTCGACCTCAACTGGGACCACATGCTCGCGCCGCATCCGCGCTATCACGAGCTGGCCGTCAAGCGCAACGCGCTCATGGCGAAGTACCCGCTCGATGAGGCGGTCCGCCGGTTCGACGCGCAGGAGTGGACGGACCTCACGGTCTGGTTCAACCTCGCGTGGTTCGATCCCCTCTGGTTGCAGACGGACGCCGATCTGCAGGCCCTGGTCCAGCGCGATCGGAACTTCACGCAGAAGGACCGCGAGCTGGTCATCGCCAAGCAGCGCGAGCTCATCCGGCGCATCATCCCGACCTACCGGCGCATGGCCGAGGCGGGCCAGATCGAGCTCACGACGACGCCCTTCTACCATCCCATCCTGCCGCTCTTGGTCGACACCCAGTCGGCCCGGGTGGCCCGGCCCGAGCTGCCGCTGCCCCATGCGCGCTACTGCCGGCCCGAGGATGCCCAGGCCCAGATTCGCAAGGGCATCGACTTCTTCGAGAAGCACTTCGGTTACCGCCCGTCTGGCATGTGGCCCTCCGAGCAATCGGTCAGCCCGGCGGTGGTGCCCCTCATGGTCCAAGAGGGCGTGAAGTGGATGGTGAGCGACGAGGGCGTGCTCGGCCACTCGTTGGGCCGCCGGATGGTCCGCGACGCCCACGGCCAGCTGATGGATCCCGCGACGCTGTACCAGCCCTACTGGGTGGACATGGACGACCAGAAGGTCGCGATGGTGTTCCGCGACATCGTGCTCTCGGACCTCATCGGCTTCTCGTATAGCCGGGTGCCCGGTGAGCAGGCCGCCAAGGACCTGGTCGGTCGCCTCAAGACGATCGCCGAGCGGGTGGGCGACGAGCCGCACCTGGTCACGATCGCGCTCGACGGCGAGAACTGCTGGGAGCACTACCACCAGGACGGCGCCGAATTCCTGCGGGCGTTCTACGACGCGGTGAGCACCGATCCCGACCTGGAGATGGTCACGGTCGGCGAGTACCTCGAGACGAATCCGCCGCGCGAGACGCTCACGACGCTGCATAGCGGCTCGTGGATCTCGTCGGACTTCACCACCTGGATCGGCGACCCCACCAAGAACCGCGCGTGGGACTACCTGTTCCAGGCGCGCGAGGCGCTGGCGGCCCGTGAGGGCCTCGGCCTTCCGGGCTGGGAGCAGGCGCGCGAGGAGATCTTCATCGCCGAGGGCAGCGACTGGTTCTGGTGGTTCGGCGAGGGCCACAACTCGGGCCAGGACGAGCTCTTCGACTATCAGTTCCGCCTCCATCTGCAGAACGTCTATCGTCTGCTAGAGCTCTCCGTGCCCCGGGAGCTAGAGCGTCCGGTCACCAAGCCCGCGCCATCGGCGCCGCAGTTGCCCATCATCTCCATCAACCCCAAGCTCGATGGGTTGTTGAGCTCGGCGGCCGACTGGGCGGGTGCGAGCATCTATGATCCGACCTCGGGCCAGGGGGCGATGCATGCGGCCGCCACCGGCGTGCGCCGCATCCGACTGGGGCACAACGATCGCGAACTCCTGGTTCGCCTGGAGTTTGCGGACAACTTCATGCCGACGCCCAAGGACTCCTTGGCGCTGTACGTCTACTATCCCGGCCAGCCGCGCATCAACTCGCCCATCAACTTCAAGAAGGGCACTGCGGAGGGCACGACCAAGGACTACCACTTCGCCCACGAGATCCGTTACGACTGGGCGGATGGGGTGGCCTACATCTCGTTTGCTGGCGAGACCAACACATGGGTCCAGATTGATCTGGCGGCCCACTCGGCATATCACGAGACGCTCGATCTCGCGATTCCCTTCCGGGCGCTCTCGGTCGCACCGGGTCAGGAGATCCACCTGGTGGTGGCCCTGGCCCATGACGGAGAGCTCAAGGAGCTCGCTCCGGCCAATCATGGCCTCGCGGTCCGGGTGCCGACCATGATGCCGGTGATGGGCATCGCCTAAGGAATCGGTTGCAGCGGAGTCTCGATCGTCGGTATAATGAGGTTATTGCCTCCGTAGTTCAGTTGGATAGAACGTCTCCGTCCTAAGGAGAATGTCGGGAGTTCGAGTCTCTCCGGGGGCGCTTAGGCCCAGCGATCAAGTCGCTGGGCCATTTTGCTGGCGATCGTAACCATCAACCCTGGAGAGACTCTCGAACTTTTCCCGTTGCCCGAAGAAACTTCGGGCCCGCTCAACTCCAAGCAAGCATCGACCATCGGAAGGCTAGGTCCTTTCGCTCTTGCAATGTTCGCGATTTGCGAATAGAATATAAATTAGAGGGGGATGAGACATGCTGAAGCCTCAGGACGTCCTCGTGTTGCTCCGGCTCGCAGGCGAGCCACCCGATTGGACCTTCAAGAACCTCGCGCTAGATCTTGGTCTTAGCCAGTCAGAAGCTCATGCGGCCCTTGAGCGGGCAGCC
>DATNQJ010000392.1:0-2508 GCA_036704085.1 Stenomitos sp. | reverse complement strand
GCCGCTACGCACCGCTGGCTCTGATCGCTACCCTAACGGCTTGCCAGGTACCCGCCACCACGGCCACGGCGCCCGCTCAGTACGTGGTGCTGGCGAATCCTGACCAGAGCCCCGCTGACCTTGAGGCCGCCATCCAGGCCGCCGGCGGCACGGTGACCGAAAGCCTCGACGGTCTCGGCGGCATGGTGGTCCAGGCCACCGACCCCGACTTCTTGACCCGGATCCAGGCGACCCCGGGCGTGGACACGGCCCCCCTCACCCCACCCCGGCCCATGTTGGGGCGCACGATCACCGCCGCGGCCACCGGCGACGACTCCCTCGACGCGAATCTGCCGCCCAAGCCCGGTCCCGAAGGGGAGCCCTATTCCGGCTACCAGTGGGGCCTCGACCTCGGCCACGTCCGCGAGGCCTGGAAGACCGGTTTCAAGGGGCGCGGCACCGTGGTCGCCGTGCTGGACACGGGGGTCGACGCCGCCAACCGGGACCTCGCCCCCAACCTCGATCTCGCCCATGCGCGCTCGTTTGTCCCCGACGAGGCCGACCTGGTGGACCGAAACGGGCACGGCAGCCACGTGGCCGGCATCATCGCGGCGGCCCAGAACGGCTATGGAGTCACGGGGGTCGCTCCCGACGCCACGATCCTGCCCATCAAGGTGCTCGACGCCACCGGCCAGGGCAACGACTACGGCATCATCCGGGGCATCGATTACGCCGTCAGCCAGGGCGCTGCGGTCATCAACCTGAGCATCGAGGGCCTCTGGGAGCAGGACGCCACTGGCAAGCGCCTCCGGGCCGCCTACGCGGCGGCCATCCGCCACGCCGAGACGCGCGGCGCGATCGTGATCATTGCGGCGGGAAATTTCGGCCAGCAGATCCCCATCAACGGCCACTACGTGCTGCCGGCCGAGTCCGGCGCCGGCGTGGTGGTCGGGGCCGTGGGCCCGTTCGACGGTCAGAATCCGGGCAGCTTCGCCTTCTATTCCAACTACGGCAAGGGGTACCTGAACCTCGCCGCCCCCGGCGGCGGCATGGGAGTCGACCCCGCCACCTTCACCCCCGTCGTCCACAAGACGGACCTCGTGCTGAGCACCTGGAGCACCCAGGCCCTGCCGCACGAGGACCAGGGCTTCCAGTTCGGCGCTGCCCCGCACATGTTCCTCGGCGGCACCAGCATGGCCTGCGCCTACGTCTCGGGCGTCGCAGCCCTGGCCCGCTCGTCCTACGGCCCCATCCCTCCCGCCCGGCTGCGCCAGATCCTGCTCGCGGCAACCGCGCCAGGCGCCGATCCCACCTACTACGGCGCGGGCATCATCGACGCCCAGAAGGCCGTCCAACGCTGAGCCTATTGACAGGCCTTCGCTCGCTTCGCTATCCTAAGGTTAACTTTTAATTAACCGATTAACCTCCTCTTTACGAACCGGAGGCAGCGATGGCGAAGCGTTGGACATGCGTGATCTTGGGGGTGCTGCTGGCAGGGTGCCAGCGGGCGCCTCAGCCTCCGGTGACCGCAGAGGTCCCGGTCCGGCAAGCCGTCGTGCAGCAAGCGACCGCTCCGCTGCCGGACGCTCCGGCCGATGTGCCTCTCGCCCAGGTGGAGAAGGCGCAGGCTCCCCAGCTCCCCTGGGACGCCCTGCATGCCATCGCGGATCAGGGCGGCGTGGTGAAGGGCCTCACGGGCCTCGCCCCGGACGAAGCGCCGGGCCAGACCATCCAGATCGTGCCCGAGGACACCCAGGACAACGCCCAGGAGCTTGCGCACGCCTGGCAGCCCGACGCGCGGCAGGTCTACGTCGGCTGGGGGTTCTGGGGCATCTCGCTCTTGGGCAAGGTCCGGCACGTCTATTACTCCCCCAAGACCAACCGGCAGTTGCGGCTCGAGTATTCCTTCACCAAGGGGCGCCTGGAGCGCCATGAGTGCGACGGCACGGACTTCAAGGACGCCTTTTTGGTCCTGCGCGACGCCTACGACATGCACCCCTGGCAGGCCCGGGACGCCTACGCCCGTGCCAAGCGCGCCGGCTACCGTCCCGGCAAGTACGTCACGGCCACCCTGCTGCACCTGGTGGGCTTCGGCCCCCAGTGGGTGTTCATCGAGGACACCAGCTGGCGCCCCACGGTGGTGGTCGACGCCGACACGGGCGACGTGACGACGTCGGGCCCCCTCATGTGGGCCGTCACCTACCTGGTAAACCGCGCCAGACCCGACGGGCCTCCGGATCCGTGCAGTCCCGACGGCACCAACGCCTCGCCCTAAACCGTCCAGCGGCGTCCCAAGCGCCTTTACAGCCTCAAGGTCCCCTCCTATAATGAGCTACGACGCGCCATTCGGCGCGGATCTTAGCGTGCATGACGCATGGGGGACCTGTGGCCAAACGCTCGACTCACCGCCTTCCCATCGCGCTGGCGATCGCCATCGGACTGAGCACGATCTCGTCCACCGCCTGGGCGGCCTCGGCCCCCATGGACTGGAGCCGGATCGAGACCCTGCTCGATCACCGTGCCTATCAG
>DATNQJ010000391.1:0-8598 GCA_036704085.1 Stenomitos sp. | reverse complement strand
CGTCCCCACAGGGACGGCCCTTTGCATTGAAGCCTTAGGCGATCGTGACGTCCTGGCTGAGGTAGACGTCCTGCACCGCGTTCAGCAGGCGGATGCCCTCTTCCAGGGGACGCTGGAAGGCCTTGCGGCCGAGGATGAGGCCGGTGCCGCCCGCGCGCTTGTTGATGATGGCCGTGCGCACGGCTTCGGCCAGGTCGCCCTCGCCGGTGGAGGCGCCGCCCGAGTTGATGAGGCCGGCGCGACCCATGTAGCAGTTGGCCAGCTGGTAGCGGGTCATGTCGATGGGGTTCGGGCTCGACAGGTCGGTGAAGACGCGCTTGTCGATCTTGCCGAACTTGAGGGCCTCGAAGCCCGACGCGAACACCTCGGGCAGCTTCTGCTTGATGATGTCGGCCTTGATGGTGACGCCCAGGTGGTTGGCCTGCGAGCTGAGGTCCATCGACGTGTGGTAGTCCGTGCTGTCCTGCTTGAACGAGGCGTTGCGGGTGTAGCACCACAGGATGGTCGCCATGCCGAGCTCATGGGCCTCGTCGAAGGCCTTGGCGACCTCGACGATCTGGCGGCGCGACTCGGGCGAGCCGAAGTAGATGGTGGCGCCGACGGCCGCCGCGCCCATCTCGTAGGCATCCCGGACGGTGCCGAACATGACCTGGTCGTAGGCGTTCGGGTAGCTCAGGAACTCGTTGTGGTTGATCTTGACGATGAAGGGGATCCGGTGGGCGTACTTGCGGGCCATCATGCCGAGCACGCCGTAGGTCGAAGCGACCGCGTTGCAGCCGCCCTCGATGGCCAGCTTGATGATGTTCTCGGGATCGAAGTAGATGGGGTTCTTGGCGAACGAGGCGCCGGCGCTGTGCTCGATGCCCTGGTCGACCGGGAGGATCGAGAGGTAGCCCGTGCCGGCCAGGCGGCCCGTGTTGTACAGGCGAGCCAGGTTGTTGAGCACCGGCTGCGGACGATCCGAGTTGACGAGCACCCGGTCGATGAAGTCGGGGCCGGGCAGGTGCAGCATCTCCTTGGGGATGTGCGTGCTCTTATACTCCAGGAGCGCCTTGGCGTCCGAGCCGAGGAGCTCTTCAATCCAGTCCGACGAGGTCACTTTCTCAAGCTGTTTCAAGTTCAAACCCTCTTTCTTGGTATCCCTTGCATCGTTAACGGCGCCTCGCAGGTCGGAGGCGGTTCTCGTCATGATAGCGGATCTCCCTGCCTGCCGCACCCTCCTCCGGGCGAGCGGTAGAAAACCGCATTCTGGCAAGGGTTTTGACGCCTTGCGCGCCCCGGGGGCGACCTTGTTATACTCTCCGGGAGCGGCGTGAGGGGAGCGGGAGGTGCGACATGCATGCGACTCGGACCGAGCGGGACTCCCTGGGGGACGTGCAAGTTCCCCAGGACGCGATGTGGGGCGCCCAGACCCAGCGGGCGATCGAGAACTACCCCATCAGCGGCTTGCGCATAGACCCCGCCATGATCGGGGCGGTGGCCGTCATCAAGCTGGCGGCCGCGCGTACCTACGCGAGCCTCGGGATGCTTTCCCCGGAGAAGGCCGCGGCCATCGAGCAGGCGGCCCGCGAGCTGCGCGAGGGCCTGCATCGGGACCACCTCGTGGTGGACGTCTACCAGGCGGGGGCTGGCACCTCCTTCCACATGAACGTCAACGAGGTGATCGCGAACCGGGCCAACCAGATCCTCGGCGCAGCGATCGGATCCTACGCCCTGGTGCATCCCAACGACCACGTGAACAAGGGGCAATCCACCAACGACGTGATCCCGACGGCCATGCGGCTGGCGGTCCTCTCGCTCGCAGGGCCGATCGACGCGGCCCTGGGCGGCCTCGAGGAGGCCCTCGAGGCCAAGGCCAAGGAGTTTGACCCGATCGTCAAGAGCGGCCGCACCCACCTCCAGGATGCCGTGCCGATTCGCCTCGGCCAGGAGTTCGGGGCCTATGCGGCCGCCGTGCGGCGGGCTCGACGGGGCCTCTTGGTCGCGATCGCCCCCCTCAACGAGCTCGGCCTCGGAGGCTCGGCCGTGGGCACCGGCCTCAACACGCCCGAGGCCTACCGGGAGCGGGTGGTCGGCGAGCTGCGGACCCTCACGGGCTTCTCCGAGCTGCGCATGGCCGCGGACTACTTCGAGGCCATGCAGAGCATGGCCCCCTTCGCCACCGTGTCGGGCGCCATGCGGACCCTCGCCATCGAGCTCGGCCGGATCGCCAATGACTTGCGCCTCCTGAGCTCGGGGCCTCGCACGGGGCTGCACGAGATCGTCCTGCCGTCGGTTCAGCCGGGCTCGTCCATCATGCCGGGCAAGATCAATCCGTCGATTCCCGAGATGCTCAATCAGGTCTGCTTCCAGGTGATCGGCTGCGACGCTACCGTGGCTGCCGCCGCCGGCGCGGGTCAGCTGGAGCTGAACGTCATGATGCCCGTCATCGCGCACAATGTCTTGATGGCCATGCGCCTGCTCACCAACGCCGTCCGCGTCTTCACCGAGCGCTGCGTGTCGGGGATCGAGGCGGATGCCGATCGGTGCCGTGCCTATGCCGAGAACTCGGTGGGGCTCGCCACGGTCCTCAACCCGGTGATCGGCTATGCGGCCGCGGCCGAGGTGGCCAAGACCTCGACCAAGACGGGAACGCCGATCCCCGACGTGGTGCGCGCCATGGGCCTGTTGTCCGAGGACGGGCTCCGGACCACCTTTGCGCCGGCGGCCCTGACCGAGCCGTACACGCTCTAGGCGGGCGAACGTGCTCGAAGACGAGGCGGGAGACATCCTCCGCAAGGCCCGGCTTGGCCAATCCATGGATCGGGCGACCGTGGCGCGGCAAGCGGGCCTATCAGGGGAGGACCTGGAGGCCTACGAGCTGCTCGTCCGTCCGGTCCCGCCCGAGACGGCGCGCGTCCTGGCCGGCGTGTTGGGGCTCGATCCGGACCGGCTCGCCCGGATCGCCGCCGGCGCCTATGCCCCCAAACCGCAGGACGAGACCACGCCGGACGCCATCGTGCGATGCCTGGTGGTCTCCCAGGAGAACGGCTGGACGTCCAACTGCTACCTCTTCGGCTTCAAGGACACCGAGGAGGCCGTCATCGTGGACCCTGGGGCCGAGCCGGAGCGGATTCTCGCCGAACTGGAGGCGATGAAGTGGCGACCGCGCTACGCCGCCATCACGCATGGCCACCGGGACCACGTGGGGGCGCTGGAGACGCTCCTCGACGAGTGGGCCCTCAGCGTGCTCGCGAGCCCCGCAGACCTGGAACTGATCGGCCTCGAGCCGGAGCGCATCCACTTCGTCTTCGACGGAGAGCGCTTCCCCCTCGGGCGTCACTGCCTCCAGGCGCTCACGACGCCCGGTCACACCCTGGGGGGCGTGAGCTACCTCGCGGACCACGGCTGCTTCGTGGGGGACGCCCTGTTTGCCGGCTCGATCGGCTACCCGAACGTCCAGGACGGCGGCTACCGGATGCTGCGCGAGTCGCTGGCCGCCAAGATCCTCACCCTGCCCCCGGAGACCCGGCTCTATCCCGGGCACGGCCCGAGCACCACCGTGGCCGAGGAGCGGGAGGCCAACCCGTTCTTTTCAACCTCCTTTATCCAATCCTTAAACGTTCCTTAAGACACCTCTAACGCGTTCTTAGCGATAACTCCTCCATCACTCGTGATGAATCATCGTTCACATATAGGAGGAAGTTCGCGAGATGCGTTCGCTCAAGCTCGGGGCCGTGGCCCTCTTTGCGCTCTCTCTGGTCGGTTGCGGCATCGCGCCGGGATCCATGGTCTCCGGGGACCGGTCCGTCTCGGCCTTCGGCAAGGCCGGTGATCCCTTCGCCCTGATGTCCTTCTTCGCCCTGGACAACGACCTGGACAACGGCACGGGCATCGTGTCGAACCTCAACTCGGCGGCTGCCCGCACCTCCAAGACCGTGGCCGTGAGCCTTTACGACGGCTCGCGCGCCAACGACTCCACCTACTTCTTCCAGGCGCCCGGTCGCGCGGCCGAGAAGGCTGCGGCGGGCGAGGTCGACTCGGGCACGGCCAAGGGCCTGGCGGACTTCCTCGCCTACGGTGCGCCCAAGGTCACAGGCAAGCGCAAGCTCCTCGCCATGGCCGATCATGGCGGCGGCATCATCCGCGGCATCTGCTCCGACTGGAACGGCCCGGGCGGCAAGAAGATCATCCACGTGCCCGAGGTGGCGGATGTCCTCCAGAAGGATCCGGTCGATCTGATGGTCTTCGACGCCTGCTTCATGAACATGGCCGAGGTCGCCTACGAGCTGCGCGGCAAGGCGGACGTCGTCATCGGCGCCCAGACGACCACCCGGGGCGACTTCCCCTACGCGGACATGGTCGAGACCCTGGACCAGAACGCGGGTGCCAGCAACCAGGACGCCGCCAAGGCCGTGCTCAAGGACATTGCGGCCAACGCCAACTACACGGTCGCCCTCGGGGCGGTCGACACCACCAAGATGGACGCCGTGGCCCAGAAGATGAAGCAGCTGGTCGCGGCCATGACCCCCAAGGTCCCGACCCTCAAGCGCAAGATGCAGGATGCCATCGCGGCCGCCCAGCCCTACGCTTGGGAGACCGACCCCGGCCTCGAGATGTACAACAACTACAAGGACTTCGGCGACGTGATGGAGCAGCTCAAGAAGGTGGGCGATCCGGCGATCGCCCAGGCGGCGAGCGATGTCCAGGCCGCAGCCAAGGAGGCGGTCCTCGCCGAGTCGCACCGCAGCGGCGGCCTCTTCAGCCGCGAGAAGCTCGAACGGGTCTCCGGCATGGCCCTCTATGCGGTGCCCCAGGGCTCGGTGGAGTCCAAGTACCTGACCCGCTCGTGGAGCAAGGACACCGGCTGGGGCGACCTGCTCGTCAAGATCAACGGCGGCGGAGTCTGGGGTCCGGCGGTCGCTCCGGACAAGTACCCCTACGCCTTCCCCAGCAAGAAGTAGGCTCACCACTCACGGGCCCGGTCGGATCGCGACCGGGCCCGGATTTTATGTCGGGAGAGTGGTCGCAACATCAAGACATGGCGAGCGTCCCGTGAGGGAAGGACTGCTCAAGTAAAGGCTGGGTGAAGGATCGTGATCCCTCCGTAGTCTGTACGGATGCTCTGAAAATGAGGCGATGCTATCGTGCTCTACGATAGATCCCGCAAAATATCCTATCCGCGTGCATAGAGCTGTTCAGGAGGTACTAGATGGCCAGGGCTTTCGCCTCAGCCACCCGCGCTTTTCCGTCCTTCTCGGACATGCTAGGGGTGTACGAGGTCTCGATTCACATTCGCCGCCTGACGCGGGCCCTCTTGGACGTGTCGGACGACATGGCCCTCTTGGCGACCAACGCCGAGATCACGGCCGACCGTTCGCGTGGGGAGCGTGGCGCGTTGACGGTCATCGCCAACGAGGCCAAGCGCATCGCGCACGAGACGGAGCGCATGGTCAGCGAGATTCGCAAGACGTCAGGCCACCTGGAGCGCGAGTCCATGGCAGGCGTCCTCAAGGCGCGGGCCATGGCCCAGTACCTGCTGGCCCACCAGCGGACTCAGGGCGAGGAAGCCCAAGCCGTTCTCGACTCGAGCCTGGAGACGGCCGCAGGACAGTTGCAGGCCTCGATCATCGAGGTGCATCGCGCACTTGATCGCATGGGGCGCCACCGCCAGGCCATCGACAAGCTCAACGATCGCTCGGCGATCGTGGCCACCTACTTCCGGATCGAGGCCAGCCGTGACGAGGCCGGCAACTACTTCCACTCGATCGCGAGCATGCTCGACACGCTGTACGTGCAGGTCACGGACGTGGTCGGGCAGTTGCTCAAGGTCCTGGGCATCACCCACCAGGTCAAGGAATGGACGGAGGCCGCATGATCGGACGGACGCTCTTCGACGACGGCACGCACAAGTGGATCGCGATCGGACGGGACGATTCCAAGCCTGATGAGGTGATCGACACCAACGAGTACCTCATCGTCAGCAACGGCGAAGCCCTGCTCCTCGATCCGGGCGGGACGGAGATCTTCCCGGCGGTGCTGGCGGCCGTGTCCGACCACGTCGCCCTCAAGCAGATCAAGACCCTGTTCGCGAGCCACCAGGATCCGGACGTCTTCTCCTCGTTGCCCCTGTGGATGGGCCTCTGCCCCGAGGCCCATGTCTATCTCCCCTGGCTCTGGTCCGGCTTCCTGGCCCACTTCGGCTACGAGTACGTCGGCGCCTTCCATGCCCTGCCGGATGAAGGCGGAAGTCTGCCCATCGGTCGTGCGGGACGCTCTCTGGAGCTCGTACCGGCCCACTACTGCCACTCGTCGGGGAACTTCAGCGTCTACGATCCGCACGCCAAGATCCTCTTCTCGGGGGACATGGGAGCGGCCCTCTTGCCGGAGGGCGAGACCAGCCTGTTCGTGGAGGACTTCACGCGCCATACCGCCTACATGGAAGGCTTCCACCGCCGGTGGCTGCCTTCCAACGAGGCCAAGAACGCCTGGATCCAGCGGGTACGCGCCCTCGACGTCGAGCTACTCTGCCCCCAGCACGGCTCGATCTTCCGCGGCGAGCAGGTCGGTCAATTCCTCGACTGGCTCGAGGCACTGGAGGTCGGCGTCGCCGTCCCCACCATCCAAAAGGCGGTCGTCTGATCGCCCGATCTCATACGGCGAGGCCCCGGCGATTTGCCGGGGTCTCGCTGCGTTTGAGGGCCTAGAGCGTCAGGTTCTCCTGGCGCATGATGCGGATGATCTTGGCGGCGTAGCCCGGATCGGTCGCGTAGACGCCCTGCAGGGCCTTGGCAAAGCGGATGGGATCCGACTTGTTGGCGAGCGCCCGATCGTAGGAGCCGTTGTGGAGGGTCCTGGCGTAGGCCTCGAAGGCCTCGTCGTAGCTCGCATAATGGGCGAAGTTGGCGTGGACCTTGTGCCACCGGCCGTGCACGTGCTCGTGGGTCGTGACCGCCAGCGAGCCCAAGGAGCCATGGCCCTTGATGCCGAAGACGTTGTAGGTGCCGATGGCCGACTTGCCCCAGTTGGACTCGAGGGCGGCCTGGGCGACGATGACCTCGGCGGGCAGGCCGTATTTCGCCTCGATCCGCTCGGCGGCGGGCATCATGTTCTTCAAGAAGGTGCTGCGGGGGTGGCGCTGCTTGTCCTTGATGACGGTGGCGAGGTCGTTGACGTCGGCGGCCGCCGCCCGGCGCGGCTTGTCCGTCGAGCGGATGAGCGAGTCCTGGCGCGCCGCGGCGCTCAGCTCCAGGCGATCGCCCGGCAGCTTGATCGTCTCCCCGGCGATGATCTCGTGCGGGTTCTCGATCCGGTTGAGACGCATGAGGGTACGGATCGACGTGTTGTAGCGCTTGGCGATCTGGTCGAGCGTATCGCCGCGCTGGATGAGGTAGGTCGACTTCGTATCCATGGGGCCTCCTGCTGTGGGCGTCTGGATACTTATCCGTTCAATAACTGTTAACTTTCTGATGTCCCGGTTAAGTCTGGGTCAAATCAGACCAGGATCTCGATCCCCCGACCCGCCACCAGCTCTCCGATCTCGGCGGCCAGCACTCCGGCGGCTTCGAGGGCCTCGACCAGGGCGTCGCGCCGCTCCGGGGCGACGGCGATGAGCAGGCCGCCCGAGGTCTGGGCGTCGGCCAGTAGCAGCTGCTCGGGCAGGTTGAGCCCGGGCGCGAAGCTCAGTTGCGGCTGCAGGAACTCGAGGTTCTGCTCGCTGCCGCCGGGCACCACGTCCTGCTTGGCGAACTCCCAGGCTGCGGGGAAGATCGGGACCGCCGAGAAGGAGATCCGGGCGCCGAGGCCCGAGCCGTTCGCCATCTCGGCGAGGTGGCCCAAGAGGCCGAAGCCGGTGATGTCGGTGGCCGCGTGGGCGCCGACGGCGATCATGGCCTCGGAGGCCGCCCGGTTGAGGGCCGCCATGGAGGCGCTCACCTCCTCGATGAGCTCGGCGCTCGCCAGGCCCTTCTTGATGGCCGTGGTGATGATGCCGACGCCGATGCGCTTGGTGAGGACGAGGCGATCGCCCGCCTTGCCGCCCGCATTGGTGACGGCCTTGGCCGGATGCACCAGCCCCGTGACGGCCATGCCGAACTTGGGCTCGGTGTCGTCGACGGTGTGCCCGCCCACGACCGTGATGCCCGCCTCGGCGGCCTTGTCGGCCCCGCCGCGCAGGATCTCGACCAGAACGTCGTTGGGGACCTTGCCCATGGGGAAGCCCACGATGTTGAGGCCCGTGAGCGGCTTGGCGCCCATGGCGTAGATGTCGCTCACGGCGTTGGCGATGGCGATCTGGCCGAAGCGGTAAGGGTCGTCGACCATGGGCGTGAAGAAGTCGACGGTCTGCACCAGGGCCAGATCGTCGGACAGGCGAAAGACGCCCGCGTCGTCGGAGGTCTCGATGCCGACGATCAGGTTGGGGTTGGTGGCTTTGGGCAGGTGGCTCAGGACCTGAGCCAGGTCATGGGGGTTGACCTTGCTCGCTCAGCCGGATTTGCGGACCAGACTCGTCAGCCGGAAGATCTCGTCGCGGGTGTGCATCCTGACAGGCCTCAAACAGAGAGGGGACCCGCTCATTATACCGCGCCGGCCCCCTCGCAGCCAAAGCGGCCCGGCGGG
>DATNQJ010000390.1:0-23237 GCA_036704085.1 Stenomitos sp. | reverse complement strand
GTGGTTCTGCCACACCCGGTACGGGTCCGTCTGGGTGGGGGCGGGCGCCTTCTCGCTCGGGCTACGCCGGTAGATCGCCTCCAGCTGCCGCTGCCGCTCGCGGAGCCGGTGCAGCATGAAGTCGAAGTAGTCCTGGAGCTGGGTGTACTCGGGGTGAACCGAGACCTCCGTGAAGAAGTTCGTCTCGCGGCACCGCGTCACGACCTCGCTCCGGTGCTCGTGGGCCAGCTCCATCAAGAGCATCGCCTCTGCCCGGCTGTAGATCGAGAATTGATAGGTCATCGCTGTCGCCCCCCTGTCCGCTGGACCATTGCCTCCAACGTAAACTTTTGTAAAAGTATGGCGCGGCTTGGATTAGGCGTCAACAGCCGTTCTTAGCCAATTCGGGGGACGGAGCGTGAGATGCGGTCGTGGTTCTGAGCGATCGACGTGGCGCTTCCATAGACAACGCGCCGGCCTTGACCAGGCCGGCGCGTGTTGGAAAGGACGTGGGAAAGGGCTTAGTCCAGGTAGAAGCTGGTGACGACCTTGTGCTTCTCCTGGGCGTACTTCACCGACTCCATCAGGGTGTGGCTCGAGTGGTACAGGAAGCAGATGAGCTGCTGGCAGTTGTCGATGATCTCCTGGTTGCACATCTGCGACGCCTGCGCCAGCGTCAGGAGGCGACGCTCGGCGTGCTCACGGACGTTGGGAAGGGTGCTCAGGAGCTCCTGGCTCTCGGCCGACTGCTGCGCCAGGGTCTGGGGCAGGATGACCTGGAGGTTGCCGGGGTTCGCGCGCTGCACGCCCTTGATGGCCGCCGCGTTGGTGCCGGCGGCGCCCGAGGTCAACACCGTGTTGCCGGTGAGGGCCAGCGCGTAGGCGAGCATCTCGATGAGCTGCTGGTGGGTCAGCGAAATGTGACGGGTGCCGAGGATCGCGATGCGCTTGGAGCCGGACGACTGGATCGTCTGCAGCTCGGCCATCAAGGCGTCGACGGTTTGGGGCGCGGCGGTCTGGGTGTTGACGTCCATAAGAGTGCGAGGTCCCCTTTTGATCGAATCTTGCTGCGCAGAAGCTTTCCCCTGAAGGGAAGGGCGCGAAAAGTGTCGCCACCTTGCTGTGACCGCCCAGAGCCCATAAACTAGGGGTTGTGACCGAGAATAGCACGGTTGAACCCTTTCTCGCAAGGAGACTGCATGGCCACCCTCAATCCAGCCCAGCTAGCGGCCGTCGAGCACGTTCAAGGCCCCTTGCTCATCCTGGCGGGCGCTGGATCCGGCAAGACCCGGGTCTTGACCCATCGGATCGCGCGCCTCATCGCCGGTGGCCACGCCCGTCCCTGGGAGATCCTGGCCGTCACCTTCACCAACAAGGCGGCCCAGGAGCTCAAGAACCGCCTTTCGACCCTCCTGGACGCCGCCGATCTGGGGCGGCCTCGAAACCCCATGGCCGGGATGTGGGTGGGCACCTTCCACTCGATCTGCGCGCGCATCCTGCGCGAGGACGTCGAGCTGTTGGGCGGGCCGTACCGCCGCAACTTCGTCATCTACGACGACTCCGAGCAGCTGACCCTCATCAAGGACGGGCTCGCGCACCTGGGGCTCGATGACAAGGCCTACCCGCCCCGCTCGGTGCTCTCGCAGATCTCCCATGCCAAGAGCCGGGCTCAGACGGTGGACGGCTTCCACGAGGCCGCCATGGGCCACAGCCAGCGCATGGTGGCGGACGTCTACGCCTACTACCAGCGCGAGCTGGAGCGCCAGAACGCCCTCGACTTCGACGATCTGCTGCTCTTGACGGTGCGCCTCCTCAAGGCCCGGCCGGACGTGCTCGCGCGCTACCAGGAGCGGTTCAAGTTCCTGTTGATCGACGAGTACCAGGACACCAACCACACCCAGTACCAGCTCGTGTCCATGCTCTCGGCTGCCAGCCGCAACCTGTGCGTGGTGGGCGACGTGGACCAGAGCATCTACTCGTTCCGGGCGGCGGACTTCCGGATCATCCTCCAGTTCCAGCAGGACTTCCCGGACGCCACCGTCATCACCCTCAGCGAGAACTACCGCTCGACCGGGCGGATCCTGGAGGCGGCCAACGCCGTCATCGAGAACAACACCGAGCGCTACCCCAAGGAGCTGTGGACCAACAACGCCGAGGGCGAGAAGATCACGGTCTACGCGGCCGAGGACGACCGCGCAGAGGCCCGCTGGGTGGTCGAGACCATTCGCGACCGGCTGCGGCCCGAGTTCGACTACCATCAGATCGCCATCCTGTACCGCACCAACGCCCAGTCGCGGGCCTTCGAGGACGAGCTGATGCGCTGGGGCATCCCCTACCGCCTCATTGGGGGCCTGCGCTTCTACGAACGGCGTGAGATCAAGGATGCGATCGCCTACCTGCGCCTCATCTTCAACCCCTCGGACGACTCGGCCTTCCAGCGCATCGTGAACGTGCCGCGCCGGGGCCTCGGCGCTACCAGCCTCGCCAAGCTGGAAGCGGCCGCCCGCGCGGCGAACGTTCCCATGGTCGTCTCGGCCCTGTCAGGCGATGCGGAGGGGCTCGGTCCCAAGCCCAGGAAGGCCTTCCAGGAGTTCGCGTCCTGGATCCAGACCTGGCTCGGCAAGAGCGTCGATCGGCCGGTCCACGAGGTGCTCGAGGGCGTGCTCGAGCAGAGCGGTCTCATCGAGGATCTGCGCCGGGATGAAACCACCGAGGGCCGGGCCCGGGTCGAGAACCTCGAGGAGTTCGTCTCGGTGGCCCGCCAGTTCGGCGAGACGAGCGACGATCCATCCTTGGGAGCCTTCCTCATGCAGATGGCCCTCGTCTCGGATCTCGACCAGCAGGACGACGGCAACAGCCTGACGCTCATGACCCTGCACTCGGCCAAGGGTCTCGAGTTTCCGGTGGTGTTCCTGGTGGGCTTCGAGGAAGGCCTCTTCCCGCATAAGCGCACCCTCGACAACCCGCCCGAGATCGAAGAGGAGCGGCGCCTCTGCTACGTGGGCATGACCCGCGCGGAGGTCCGCCTCTTCCTGACCCACGCCCGGCGCCGCATGGTGTTCGGGGAGTCGGCGCCCGCGCGGCCCAGCCGCTTCCTCGGCGAGATCCCCGAGGACCTCCTCTACACCATCACGGCGGTGGTATCGGAGCCCGAGGCGCCGCGGCGCGGTCGCTGGGCCGAATGGTCGGATGAGCCGGATGTTTCATGGACTCAGGATTGGGGCATAGAGGAAGCGAGGGGCCGGGCCAAGCGCCCGGCGCCGTCTCCGGCCCATACCGAGGTACCGTTCCAGGTGGGCGACCAGGTGCGCCATCCGTCCTTCGGGCACGGCGTGGTCGCCCGGATCATTGGAACGGGCGAGCGTGCATGCCTTGCCGTCTCGTTCCCCGGGCTGGGTCAGAAGGTCTTGGACTTGCGATTCGCGCCGCTCGAAAAGGTCGACTAGGCAGCCGCGACGCGTCGGAGGTGGATGTTGAACCAGAAGCCAGGCACCTCGGACCTCCCCCAGGAGGTCACGCTGACCATTCCCATCTTGCAGAACATGGAGGTGGCGGCGACTCAGACCGCCGAGGCCGTCGCCCGGTTCATGGAGTTCGACAGCGACGAGATCGACGAGCTCAAACACGCGCTCATCGAGGCCTGCATCAACGCCTTCGAACACTCCAAGTCGGTCGAGAACAAGGTCTACATCAAGTTCGTGATGCGTCCCGAGGACCTGACGGTGGTCATCCAGGACTACGGCCATGGCTTCGACAAGGAGTCGGTCCCGCGGCCCGACCTGACGGCCAAGGTCCTGGGCAAGGACGACTACAAGCGCGGGTGGGGGCTCATGCTCATCGAGAGCCTCATGGACACGGTTGAAATCGTCTCCGGCGAGACGGGGACGATGATAACGATGACGAAGCTTCGGCAAAAGGGAGGTTCCCAGTGATCAACCAGTTCGCGGTGACGGTCCGCAAGGAAGGGGATTACGCCGTCCTCTACACCGACGGCTACATCAACAACCTCGGCGGCGAGAAAATCGGCGAGACCGCGCTTGCCCTGGTGGGCGAAGGCTTCAAGAAGCTCGTCATCAACCTCGAGAAGTCGACCGTCATCAACTCGATCGGTATCTCGATCCTGATCGAGGTGATCGAGAAGATCCAGGAGATCAACGGGGCGCTGGCCTTCTGCGGGCTGACCAAGACCATCGCCAAGACCTTCACGATCATGGGCCTGGCGCAGTTCGCGACCCTGGCCGAGACCGAAGAGCAGGCGATCGCCGCCGTAGGCTAGGCGATCGCCCGTAGGAGTGACCCATGGAGCCGGAAGAGCTCGAGAACGCGGCTGAAAACCTGGACCGACTGCTGATCTGCTTGTCGGGCCTCAGCGACATGGCCGCGGAGATCACGAGCAACCCCAACCTCAAGGGCTCCATGCGGACGGTCCTGCGCATGGTCAAGGGAACCTTCGCGCTGTCGAAGGCGGCGATCGTCCAGAGCCAGCCCGAGACCAAGCGCCTGACCATGCTCGCGGCCATCGGCCTCGACGAGCGCACCAACCTCCATTTCAACGACCATGCCGAGCGCCTGTGGCTGAGCAACGACGCGCCGATCGACGCGGAGGCCATCCACGAGGAGCCGGCTTTGCGCTCCTTCCTCATCCAGAACGAGGAGTCCCTCAAGGGGTTGCCGAAGACCCTGTGGATCCCCCTGGTGATGAAGGGCCAGCTCTACGGCCTCCTGATGCTCTCCGACAAGCTCGGGGGGCAGCCCTACAGCCCGACCGAGCGCGAGCTCTTGGGCGTCATCGCCCGCCAGATCGCGGTCGCGATGCACAACCACTCGCTCAAGACCAACCTCGACCTCAAGGTGCTCGAGCTGGAGCGGCTGCACGAGATCTCGAGCGTCATCCACTCCAGCCTCAGCCGGTCGGTCATCTCGCGGGAGCTGGTGGACAACGCCGTGGCCCTCCTCAACGCCCGGCGCGGCATCCTCGTGACCTTCGACCAGCAGCTCGACGAGTTCGCGTTGGAGGCCGCGTGCGGCTTCACCTACTGGCCCGTGGGCACCCGCTTCAAGGCCTCCGAGCTCTGGCTCGAGGAGGTGGTCGCCGCCGGCGAGGGACAGATCTGGGACAGCCCGCTCATGATCCCCGCCGAGCTCGACAGCTTCAACTGCCTGGCCGTGCCCATCAAGGGGCGCGATCGCGTGGTGGGTGTGCTCGCGGTCTTCGACAAGGAGGCGGGGCTCGGCCTCGGCAGCTTCACGGAGAGCGATCGCCAGCTCCTGGCCGCCCTGGCGGGTCAGGCCGCGGCCTCCATGGAGAATGCTCGTCTGTATGAGCTCGCCACCGTCGACGGCCTCACCAAGCTCTACATCCGGCGTCACTTCGAGCAGCGCTTCAGCGAGGAGACGCGGCGCGCCATCCGCTACGGCAGCCCGCTGAGCCTCATGATGATCGACATCGACTTCTTCAAGAAGTTCAACGACACCTACGGCCACTCCACCGGGGACGAGGTCCTCAAGCTCGTGGCGGCCGTCATCAAGAAGAGCGTCCGCGAGGATCTGGACATCCCCGCCCGCTACGGCGGCGAGGAGATGATGGTGCTGATGCCCGAGACCGGCCAGGAGGGCGCCATGCTCCTCGCCGAGCGGATCCGCCATGCGATCGAGTCGACCGATCTGCCCGGGCCCAACGGCGAGGTCCTGCACGTCGCGGTCTCCATCGGGGTGGCGACGATCCCCGACCATGCCGCGACCGACGAGGCGCTCATGGAGTTCGCCGATCAGGCGCTATACCGCTCCAAGCGCGAGGGGCGCAATCGCGTGACCCTCTACAGTCCGCAGGCGGAGCCCCAGGAAGTCCCCTAGCCCCTGATCAATCCGCCCCCCACCGGCCTCAACCGCCGAGCCAACTGGCTACGACGGTGGGTTTTGTTGGCAAGCCTTGCTGCCGGCAGGCTGGACGAACCCTTGGTTAAGCGTTAGAATCGGTTCGGTTAATTCTGTCGAGACCAGACCAAGCCCCCGGGGTTTGGCCTCGTTTTTTTGTCTCCGTAGGTGCGCCTGCGGTGTTGCCGGGGAATTCGCAGCAGTTTGGAGTAAGAGACTTTGGACAACGTCACACAACTCTTGACGCCTATCACGTGGTTCGCGATCATCGCATCGCTCCTCGTGCTCGGCTACTCCGCCTTCCTCGCGCAGCGCGTGGTTTCGCAGCCGGCCGGCAACGCCCGGATGCAGGAAATCGCGGGCGCCATCCAGGAAGGCGCTATGGCGTACCTCAACCGTCAGTACTCCACCATCGCCATCGTCGGCGTGGTGTTGGCGATCCTGTTGGGCGTGTTCTTCAAGAGCATCATCCCCTCGATCGGGTTCGTGATCGGCGCCGTCTTCTCGGGCCTCGCGGGCTACGTGGGCATGAACATCTCGGTGCGCGCCAACGTGCGTACCGCCCAGGCCGCCGAGAAGGGCCTGGCGCAGGCGCTCACGGTCGCGTTCCAGGGTGGTGCCGTCACGGGCATGGCCGTCGTCGGTCTGGGCCTGCTGGGCATCGCCGGCATCTTCTTCGCCCTGTGGCATGGCACCCCCGAGAGCGCCGAGAAGTTCAACTCGGCCATCGAGGGCATGGCCTTCGGCGCTTCCTTGATCTCGCTCTTCGCCCGTCTGGGCGGCGGTATCTTCACCAAGGCTGCGGACGTGGGCGCGGACCTCGTCGGTAAGGTCGAGGCCGGCATCCCCGAGGACGACCCGCGCAACCCCGCGGTCATCGCGGACAACGTGGGCGACAACGTCGGCGACTGCGCCGGCATGGGCGCCGACCTGTTCGAGACCTACGTCGTCACCATGATCGCGGCGCTCCTGCTCGGTCAGATGGCGTACCCCGGCTCGATCGTCGGCGTGCTCATGCCCCTCGCCCTGGGCGGCGCGGCCATCATCGCCTCGATCATCGGCTCGTTCTTCGTCAAGCTCGGCGGCAACAACTCGATCATGGGCGCCCTCTACAAGGGCACCATCGTCTCGACGGTCGTGTCGGCCATCCTCTTCTACTTCATCAACGACCGGATCACCCACAACCTGGCCTTCTTCTGGGCCTCGTTGACGGGTCTGGCCGTCATGATCCTCATCACGGTCATCACCGAGTACTACACCTCGACCGCGTTCCGTCCGGTCAAGGAGATCGCCAAGGCCTCGCAGACGGGTCCGGCGACCAACATCATCTCGGGTCTGGCGGTCGGCATGGAGTCGACCCTGGCTCCGATCCTCGTGATCGCGGCCGGCATCGCGACGGCCTACTTCTCGACCAAGGGGGTCGATACCGGCCTGGTCGGCGCCAACAAGGAGCTGATCGTCGGTACCTACGGCATCGCCATCGCGGCGGTCGCCATGCTCTCGAGCACCGGCATGGTCGTGGCGATCGACTCGTTCGGTCCCATCACGGACAACGCCGGCGGTATCGCCGAGATGAGCCACCTGCCCTCCGAGATCCGCACCATCACGGACTCGCTGGACGCGGTCGGCAACACCACCAAGGCCGTCACCAAGGGTTACGCCATCGGCTCGGCCGGTCTGGCTGCCCTGGCCCTGTTCATCACCTTCACCCAGCGTGTCGACTCGGCCTTCATGGCCAAGGCCCTCGCGGCGGGTAAGGAGTACATTCCCTTCACCTACACCCTGCAGGATCCGCTGGTCATCATCGGCCTGTTCATCGGTGGCGTGTTGCCCTTCTTCGCCTCGTCCATGTTCATGAACGCGGTGGGCACGGCGGCTCAGTCGGTCATCGTCGAGGTGCGCCGTCAGTTCCGCGAGATCAAGGGCATCATGGAAGGCACCGCCAAGCCCGAGTACGGCAAGTGCGTCGACATCGTCACGGCGTCGGCCATCAAGCAGATGCTCTTCCCCGGCTTCCTCGCGGTCGCCACTCCGTTGGTCGTGGGCTTCATCGGTGGCCCCAAGGCCCTGGGCGGCCTGCTGGCGGGCGCGATCCTGAGCGGCATGCTCATGGCCCTCATGATGGCCACGGGCGGCGGCGCGTGGGACAACGCCAAGAAGTACATCGAGATGGGCGACTTCGGCGGCAAGGGCTCCGAGGCTCACAAGGCCGCGGTCGTCGGCGACACCGTCGGTGACCCCTTCAAGGACACCGCGGGCCCGGCCCTCAACCCGATGATCAAGATCCTCAACATCGTGGCTCTTCTGATGATCGGTCTGATGGTTTCGCGCGGCTTCTAAGCCACTCACTCAGGATTCGAGGTAGTCGATGTCCAGCGAGCTCCTGCTCCGGGTCATTGGCTACCTCAGTCTTTTGGCGGCCATTAGCTACCTGTATTACCTGTTTGGTCCCCCGATACCCGGCCTCGATTGGTCCCGGGTGCGGGGGCTCTTTTCGTCGGCGGGCGCGCGGGCGCGCGAGGCGGCGCAGGCCGCCAAGGTCCCCAAGCTGCCGAAGCTGCGGACGCGCCCGCATTCCAGTCCCGAGCGGGGCGCGGCCATCAGTCTCATCGAAGGCTACGACGAGCACCATGCCGAGCGCATGGCCCGCAGCGCCCGGCTCTTAGGGCGGGCGGCTGGGCTTTCGGGCGACGATCTCGAGACCCTGGTGGAGGCGGCGTACCTGCATGACACGGGAGAAGAGGGCTTCGCCGAGCTGCTCGCCAAGCCCCGGCCGTTGTCGGTCGAGGAGTGGATGCGGCTCGAGGAGCATCCGCTTTTGGGCGAGGAGATCGCCTTGCGGCATGCGGAGTATCCGGACGCCTCCTGGTGGGTGCGCTGGTACCACGAGCGCTATGACGGCACGGGCTATCCCGATGGCCTGGCGGGGGACGAGATTCCCCTTCCGGCCCGCATCCTGGCCGTGGTGGACACCTACGAGGCGCTGACCCACGCGCGACCGTACCGTCAGGCCTGGGAGCCCCAGGATGCCCTGACGGAGCTGCGGAGCCTCGCGGGCATCCACTTCGACCCGCGGCTGGTGGCGCTGTTCACCGACCAGGTGTTTCCGGTGCTGGCTGCCGAAGATTCCAGGGACGAGTAGGCATCGTAATGCCCCCCCTAGCAGGGGGGAAGGGGGGGTAGATCTGTCGCCGCTTCCTGGCGTGGATCCTGCCCCAGCGATTGGAGACTCGTCTACCCCCCCCACCCCCCCCTGCTAGGGGGGCATTAGGTCTTTAGTGGGAGCCGGACTAGCTGTGAGCCGGCGCCGGTGCCTCGGCTGCCGGAACCCGCTTCACGGTCTCGTGGTACTCTTCCTCAGTGTTGATATCCCAGATCCGGGCCTTGTCCGTCGTGCCCTCGATCAGGCAATCCACCGCGGCCATGGCCGTGAGCATGGAGTGGTCCTGGTTGTTGTACCGGTGCATGCCATTCCGACCGATGAGGAACAGGTTCGAGAAGCCATCCAGGTACTCACGCACGCGCCCGAAGTGCTCGTAGCTGCCGAAGTAGCCCGGGTAGGCCTTCGGAACCCGGATGACCACCGCATCCACCACCTCGGCGGGCTCCAGAATGGCGATCTTGGCGAGCTCGTCGATGACCAATCGCTTCATGGCCTCGTCCGAAAGGTGCCAGAGCTCGTCGGTCTCGTTGCAGAAGTACTCGAGCCCGATCCAGACCTTGGACGGGTCGGCGACCATGTAGGGGCTCCAGTTGTTGAAGATCTGCATGCGCCCGACCTGGACGTCAGGCTCCTGGATGTAGATCCAGTTGTCGCGGATCAACTGCTGCCCCTGTGGCGTCTGCTCCTTGACCTTGAGCTGGTTCACCAGCAGCCCGACGGTGATGAAGTCGCGGTACTGGAGCGCGTCGCTGATGGCCTTCACCTCGGAGGGCACCTCGGTGGCGAGCGCCTGGACCAGGTCCCGGACGGGCATGGTCGAGAAGACGGCGTCCCCTTCCAGGTGCACGGTCTCGCCCGTCTCGGCATGTATCGCCTCGACGCCCGTGAGGCGCTTCCCGTCGGTCAACAGGCGTGAGACCCGGTAGCCGTGCCGGACCTCGCCACCCATGTGCCGGACGCGCTCGGCGACCTCTTCCCACATCTGCCCCGGGCCGTACTTGGGATACAGGAACTGCTCGATGAGGGACGTCTCCGTGTCCTTCTGGGCGAGGCCCGCCTGGCGGGTCCCGAAGACCTGCTTGAGGAAGTGCACGATCGCCGTTCGCACCGAGAGGCCCTTGATGCGCTGCGCGCCCCATTCCGAGCTGATGTCCTGGCACGCCGCGCCCCAGACCTTCTCGGTGTAGGCCTTGAAGAAGGTGTGGTACAGTTCGCGCCCGAAGCGGTTGATGAAGAACTGCTCGAGGTTCGTCTCGGAGCGGATGGGGAAGAGGGTGCTCTTGAGGTAGCTGAGGCCGATCTTGACCGTCCGCACCGCTCCCAGCTTGAGCAGCGTGTCCGGCGTCAGCTGGACCGGGTAGGCGAAGAACTTGCGCAGGAAGTAGATCCGCGACTTGCGCGATCGCAGCAGCATCACCTGGTCGGTCGTCTCGGGATCCCGCTCGAAGGTGGCGCCCGGGAGGGTGCGGGTCTTGTTCTGGTAAGCGATGATCTCCTCGCGCACCGCCTGGCCCGGGCGGGACTGCAGCGGCATGAGGTTCAGCCACCAGCCCATGACCCGATCGGACTTCGAGAAAAAGCGGTGACCGCCGATGTCGATCCGGTTGCCCTTGTAGTTCTCGGTGCGCGAGATGCCGCCGACCATGGAGCTCATTTCCAGGACGATGGGCCGATAGTCGGAACGTTCGAGCAATTCGTAGGCAGCGGTCAGACCCGCCGGGCCCGCTCCGATGATGATGGCGGTCGGTTTACGCAAGGATGCCTCGTGCTGATCGCGAAGTGGTACCGGAAAGGGTTATACCCTGTTCCGGTTACCCAACGCCAGGCAACCAGCTCGGACGGTCCGGCGGCGTGTCGTTGACGCTCCAGCAGTCCCGCAGGAGGCCCTGCGCGGTGGCGGCGTAGGGCAGGTAGCAGTAGCCGCGATCGCCCCATTCCGCGCCCCAGGAGTTCCGGATGATCAGGAGCTGCTGGGCGTCGTCGTAGCCGACGCAGAGCATGGCATGGCCGTCGATGGTCCGGTCGGTGGCCGTGGGCAAGGGAATGCGGCCGGTTTTGCGGACCTGGGCGGAGTAGAAGCTCTCGTGGACGACGAAGCCCACGACCACGGGCATGCCCTTCGCCAGGGAGCGGCGCATGGCCGCCAGGGAGTGGACCGGCTCCGCAAGCCGGATGCGAATGCGCGCCGGCGAGAGCGGATACTCGACCTTGCCACCCGAAACGGTCTTCATGGGCGGGTCTTCGAAGAAGGGATCCAGGGGATCGTTGGAGGTGTAGGTGTTGCCGGGGACGAGGTTGGACTGCCAGTAGCGTCCCCACAGCGACGCGGGCGGATAGGGCACATCCGCTTCCTCGACCGCGCCGCCGAGTTCCAGCGCGGCCATGGCCGAGGCGATCGAGGTCCCGGTATCCTGGAAGCCCGCTCCGTCCATGTAATGCTGCATGTACCCCGAGCTATCGCCATTCAGCTTCATGGCCGTGTCCATGGCCGCGCTCTTGGCGGCGACGTAGAGGTGGTTGGCCGACAGGGGGGTGTTGTCACCCTGGCGACGCAGCAGGTACTCTCCGAGCCCCTTGGCGACCGCAAAGCCGGTGCAGGTCCGGAACGGGCCCTGGTTATAGACCGGCGGACAGGACGGGCGCAGATCGACGCGGGCGGGCAGCACGTCCTGGGTGCCCCGCAGGCCATCGTCCTGGGAGATGGGGGGCTTGTCGTCGAGCGAAGCGCCAAGCCCCAGGTTCTGGGCCTTGGCGTAATCGACGTAGAGCTGGTTGAAGCGAGCCTGCTCGAGGGTTGCCTTCTGGGCCGGCGTGAGCTGCTCATAGTAGCCGCACCCCTGGGTCAGGAGCATGGCGGCGGTGAAAAGGTAAGCGAGAGAGCGGCGCATGGGGCGTGGCCTAGACGAGTCCCGCCTGGGTCATGGTCGACTCGACGTTCTGGCGGAAGTGGGGTCTGACCTGGTCGTCGTAGAGCTTGCCGAGCAGGGCGCCGACGGCGACACCTCCGAGCATGCCGATCATCGTGCCGAGGAACGGGATGGGGATCAGGGTGCCCACGAGGGCTCCGACCATCGAGGACAGGGTGCCGGTGGCCGTATAGGCGAAGCCGTCGGCGACCGTGTTCACCATGAACTGCTTCTGCGTCAGGTTGCCCTGCTGCATGTCCATGAAGTTCGAGATGGCCGCCAGAGGGAAGGAGAAGAGGGCGCTGATGCCCGCCGTCTTCACGAAGCTGAAGGGCGACAGGAGCTGGCGCAGGGTGCCGCCGAAGCTGGGCTTGTAGAGCCCGCCGCCCTTGGCGCTGGAGAGGGCCGCCGCCGACCGCATCTGGGGGACGCGTACCACCGCCGGAGCTCCGGCCGCCATGCCGTACGACGGGCTCTGCGGGCGGGAGTTGGGGGGATAGGCGATTGCAGGGGAGCCAAGATTGACGGCCATGCGACACCTCCTGAGGAAGACTGCTGTCCTCCTTATCGGGCGGCATGGCCGTTTGCCGGTAAAGAGACCGGCAAGCTTACGTTAAGTTTGAACGATCAGTAGCGATCGCGAATGTCCATCAACGCCCCGGTCAGGACCGTGAGCTGGTCGTTGACGATCTGGCGCTTCTCCCGGTCGCCGTAGGCGTACTGCCAGTCGCGGCGCAGACCGTCGTTCCGCTCGAGGGCCCGGGTGGCGACGTCGTAGAGGCGCCGGGCATCGGTCGTGTAGCTGCCATAGGTCGCATGCTGCACGTCCTGCAGGCCACCGACCAGCACCGTGATCATCTGCTGCTCGATGCGATCCTTCTGGTAGTCGCTGCTGGTGTTGAACCAATCGCGGCGCAGATCCTCGTAGCGGTAGAGGGTGTCGGAGGCGATCCGCCGGGCCTCGGAGCCGGCGTAGCTCTCGGTCGCCTGGGCGGCGTCGAGCTTGGGAGGGGCCGGGCGGGTGGAGGTGGCCTGGGCCTGGACGACCGAGGCGGTCTTGAGCGTCGGTGCGGTCGAGCCGCAGCCGCCCAGGGCGAAAAGGGCCAGCGAGAGCGCGGTGAAGGCTACCCAACGATGTGCTGCCATGCGAACGTCTACCCCCGTGATCGTACCAACGCAGTCCGAGCCCCCAATGGGGCCAGTTCGTCGCATGATAGCATAACGTTAAGCTTAACTTAATGTCTGGTGGGGAGATCACCGACCGGCGGGACGGGGGGCCGGAGCTTCCGGTGCAACCGGCGGATTCGCCACAGTTCCCGGAACATGCGCAGGGAGTCGCGCCAGGCGCTGACCTTGGTATCGGGATCGTTGCGCCAGCGCACGGGCACCTCGACGATCCGGTACCCCAGCCGGCGGGCGATGTAGAGTGACTCGGCGTCGAAGCCGAAGCCGTCGAGGCTCGTGCGGGCGAAGATCGCCCGGGCCGCCTCGCGCTCGAAGAGCTTGAAGCCGCACTGGGTGTCCCAGATGCCGGGCAGGAGGATCACCTGGACCATGAGGTTGTAGATCTTTCCCATCAGCACCCGGTACAGGGGCTGGGAGACCTCGATACGGGCCTGCCAGAGCCCGCGTGAGGCGATCGCGACCGGCGCCCCCGTGCGCTCGGCTGCCTGCATGAGGGTCTCGAACTCCTCGATGGGCGTCGAGAGGTCCGCGTCGGAAAACAGGACCCACTCGCCCCGGGCCGCGAGCATGCCGCGCCTGACGGCCGCCCCCTTGCCCTGGTTGGGCTCCTGGCGCAGGACCTGCACGCATGGGTAGCCGGCGGCGACGACGCCTGTCTCGTCGCGGCTGCCGTCGTCGACGACCAGGATCTCGTAGGAGCGACCATCCAGATGGCGCTCGATCGCCTTGAGGGTCGGTCCCAGCCGCAGGGCTTCGTTGTAGGCCGGAACGACGATACTCAGGAAGGGCGTCTCGTCGGTTGGACAGCCCGCTGAAGGGTGTGATAAGCTCGCTTCGCCCGTTCGGGGGCGAGGGCCCTCGCTGCCACTAGGCTGGTGAATGATGGATTCTCCCTGGTCAAACCGGAACACGCGGTGGGTGGCGCTCGTCGCTGCCGTCATCGCCCTCGTCGTCTACACCCGGACCATGCTGCCGGGAGTCGGCTTCTGGGATACCGGCGAGTTCCAGACGGTGGCGGCGGTGCTCGGGATCGCGCATCCTACGGGCTACCCATTATACACACTGCTCGGAAAGCTTTTTACCGTCTGGCCTTGGGGGTCGATGGCCTACCGGGTGAGCCTCATGTCGGCCCTTTCGGCGGCTCTGGCGGTTGGCGGTCTCGTCCTGTTGCTGGGACGCCTCCGGGTCAACCTGTGGCTCGCCCTGAGTGCGGCCTTGGGCTTCGCCTTCTCCGTCAACGTCTGGGGCACGGCCAACCGGGCCGATCCGCACACCCTGCACGCCGCCATCGTCGCGGGGCTGTGGCTGTTGGCGTGGCGCTGGGGCGAGTCGGGCGATCGCCGTTTCCTCTGGGGATTGGCCCTCGGCGCTGGTCTCGGCCTCGGCAACCACATGCTCATGGTCATGGAGCTGCCGGCGCTCGGCCTCTACGCCCTCCTCTCGCGACCGCGCGACTTCGTGCGCCCGCAGGCCCTCGGCCTGTCGCTCCTGTTCGGCACGCTCGGCCTCTGCGTCTACGCCTACATCCCGCTGCGCGCCATGATGGAGCCGCCCCTCAGCTATGCCCATCCGACCACCTGGGAGCGCTTCAAGTACCTGGTGCTCGCCGAGCAGTTCCAGGGCGGCATGGGCTTCCTCTCGCTGGCGGGCCTCCGGGCGCTCATCGCCAGGCTGCCCGAGGTGATGGGCTGGTACGCGGACTGGCTCACGGTCCCGGGTCGCGCCTTGCTGTTCGGACTGGCCTGCGGTGGCTTCGGCTCCCTGTTCATGCGCAACCGGCGCTTGGCCCTGTGCATGGCTCTCGGGGCGCTCATTCCCTTCTACGCGGCCTCCACCTACGTCAACGCGGATCTCTCGCGCTACTACATCGTGCCCAACTGGCTGCTCTTCGCCTTCGCGGCCATGGGCGCCGACGAGCTGTTGGCCCTCTGGAAGGAGTGGCGCGGTACGCAGGCCCATACGCGCACGGCCATGCTGCTCGCCGTCGCGACCCTGGTCCTGCCCTTCCTGCTGCTCGACACGAACTGGAAGAAGGTGGATCAGCACCAGAACCGGGATGCCGAGCGCTACGAGCAGGCGACCCTCGCGGCGGTCAAGCCGGGGGCCGTCATCATCTCCTGGTGGAGCTTCAGCACGCCCCTCTGGTACGGCCGCTACGTGGAAGGCCGGCGTCCCGACGTCGAGATCATCGATGACAGCGACATCGTGAGCCAGCGACTCGGGGACGTGATGGGGGCGATCGCCTCCCGCTACCCCAAGCGCCCGGTGTACCTGATCCACTTCCCGGACATGATTGGCCGCATCCGGCCCTACTATCGCCTGGATCGGCTGCCCCCGCTCAACAACTACGGGCAGGACACTTACGAGGTCGTGGGGCGCACGGACGTTCCCTTGCCGCCGCCTTCGACGGCCGCCAACGTCCTACCACCCCTTTAGGCCCCACCAGAAGAGCCCCCAGACCTCGACGAGCGCGCCCAGGAGCGTGACGGTCACGAGCGCCGGGCTCAGGCGCTTCTCGGTGCCCGAGGCGATGAGGAGCATGGCGAAGGGGAAGTAGTCGAGGGCGTAGCGGCAGCCGAACTGCACCCAGCCCGTGCCGAAGTAGACCAGGTAGACGGCCTGGACCAGGACCGCAGCGACGAGCGCAAGCGCTGTCACCCGCTCCCGGAAGTTGGCGTAGAAGGCGAGGAACAGGGCCGGGGTCGTGAGGAAGATGCTGAAGCCGTCCTTGGTCGGGTCGAACCAGGGGAACTCATGCAGCCGCAGCGGCATGCGCACGAAGTAGAGCCGGAAGTTGCTCGCGAAGTACTCCATGCTGAAGCTGCCGTGGGTCATCGCGGCCCCGTAGAGCGTGCGGTTGACGAGCTCGTAGCCGTTGTCGAACGGGTTGCCGAACCGGGCGAAGTTGTAGAAGGCCTCGAAGGCCATCAAGGCCCCGAGCCCCACCGCGAACCAGAGCTCCTTGCGGATCGCCGAGGGGCCGCCCTGGCTGCGATCGTCCCGCCACAGCATCCCCAGGAAGAACGGCAGGGCCGGCAGCACCGTCTGGCGGGACAGCACGGCAAGGCCGAAGCCGAGGCCCACGAGCCAGCCCCGTTGCTTGCCGAGCGTTTCCCAGATGGCGAGCATCAGGCCGAAGACCACCACCATGTGGGTGAGCATCCAGGTGCTGCCCGTCTGGCCCGCGTAGAACCAGAGGTAGGAGCCGGCCCCCATGGTGGCCGTCAGCCAGTAGCGGACCTGCCCCTCGAACTTCAGGCGACCGAGGGTCGACCACCAGAGCACGACCGTCGCCGCGCCGACAGCTGCCGAGAACAGCGCCTGGTGGAAGCCGAGTCCGAAGACGGCCACGAAGGGCAGCATCAACAGGGCAGGGCCGACGCCGTAGGCGACCTGGTAGAAGTTGCCGACCTTGACCATCTCGAACTGGGCGGGCGGGTTCACGAGCCCGAAGCGCCCGTGCAGCATGGCGTCGGCCATCCAGACATGGGCGTTGTAGGGCGTCCCTTCCAGGGTGCCGCTGATGGCGTACAGGGCCCAGAAGACGAGGAAGATGCCGAGCGGAGTCGCAAAGCGGCGCCAGGGGGCGTCCGGGGTCGGCGCGGCGGGTGGGAGGGTCGTGGCGGCGGAGTCGAGGGCGGCCATCACTAGAAGCTGTTGCCGAACGGGTTGGGGATCGCCCCACCCGTGTCGTTCGGGTTCTTGAAGTTGCTGCCGGGCAGCCCGTTGTTGGGATCGCCGAACGCCGGGGCGAGCGTGTCGGGCACGGAGTCCGGCCTGGGCGTCATGGCGGGCTTGGGCGGCCCTTCCTGCACGACGATGTCCACCCGGCGGTTCATGGCGCGGTGCTCGGGCGTGTCATTGGGGAAGAGCGGTCGGAACTCCGCGAAGGAGACCACCTGGAAGCGCTTGGCGGGCACCTTGCCGGCATCGGAGAGGAACTGGGCGACGTTGGCCGCGCGGGTGGCCGCGATGACCCAGTTGGAGTTGCTGGTGCCCGCTGCCTTGGTGCTGTCGGTGTGGCCCTCCACGCTGATGCCGTTGGAGGCCGTGGCGATGACCGAGGCGATCTTCAGGAGGGCGGCCTTGCCGTCCGGCTTGAGCTCCGTTGAGCCGAGGTCGAAGAAGGATGTGTCGGCCAGCGAGATGACCAGGCCCTTGTCGGTGAGGTCCACCTTGACCTGGCTCTTGCCCTGGAAGGGAGCGAGTGCGCGCTTGATGACCGCGGACTCCTCGGCGAGATCCTTGGTCTGCTCGATGTCCGGGGTGAAGGGGTCGGCGGCCTTCGGCTGCGGCTTCTTGGTCGAGATGGACGTGTTGAGACTCTTGGCCAGCTTCTCGAAGTTCTTGGCCGAGATCTTGGCGGAGAGGGAGTAGAGGACGATGAAGAAGATGAGGAGGACGGTGATCATGTCGGCGTACGTGACCAGCCATCGGTCCTCGACGCGGTGCTCGTCGTCCCCTTCGCGCTCGATGCGCCACTCGCGGGCCATTCGTCCCTACTCCTGCAGGGTGGCCGTCTCCAGACGACCCGTCGCGTTGCCGCCGCCCTTCTTGCCCTTGACGTCCTGGATGATCTTGCGGGTCTCGGGGGGCAGGCTCGCCTTGAGCCGTTCGCGGATGGTCCGCGGGCTCGAGCCCGCGTGCATGAGCAGGACGACCTCGATCATCACCCAGCGCAGGCGCAGCTCCTCCTCGCTCAGCTTCTTGAGCTTGGTGGCGAGCGGGATGAAGAGCAAGTTGGCGGCGGCGACGCCGTAGAGGGTGGCGACCATGGCGTTGGCGATCTCGGGGCCCATCTTGTCGGGGGACTCCAGGTTGCCCAGGATGGCGACCATGGACATGACCGTGCCCATGATGCCGAGGGTGGGCGAGTAGCCGCCCAGGCTCTCGAAGACCGCGACGTTGTTGCGGTGGCGGCCCCGGATGCCGATCATGTCGGCCTCCATGAGGTCCTGGATTTCCTTGGAATCGAAGCCCTCGGCGATGTACTGGAGGCCCTTCTTGAGGAAGGGGTCCTTGATGCCCTTGAGCTCCGAGTGCAGGGCGTTGACGCCGCCGGTGCGCAGGCGATCCGAGACACGGATCAGCGTGGCCACGATCGAGTTGACCTCGATCTTGGGCGCCCGGATGGCCTCCAGGACGAGGCGCGGGATCCGCATGACCTGCTTGGTCGGGAAGGACATGAAGGTGGCGGTGAAGGAGCCGCCGATGACGATCAGCGCGGCATGCGGCGACCAGAGCCCGGCGACGGACGGCCCTTGCATCGCGAGCATGACCAGGATGAAGAGCGCCAGGACGACAACACCAAACGACACGTATTGAACCTCGCGATCGCTGTCTCGGCCCGATGATCCACGTCCGGTGAGACATCCCCCTCTATTTACCCGTCGGATCCAGGGGTCAAACTCCGGGCACCCTCTACCGTAGGGCTGTACCGGGCATCGGACAAGGATGTTGGTCACACCCTCTTGCGATCGCCCGCCCGCCTCGGGACAATCATGGCGGAGGTACGAACGGATGCGCGCATGGCTGGTCCTCGGGGCCCTTTTCTTCCTCATCCTCGCCCGGCCGGGCCTCGCGGAGACCCGGCCCGTGGTCGCCGTCGTGCCCAACGAGGCGTACTTTCCCCTGGGCGATCGCATGCTCGCGGACGCCGTCCGCCGGGAGCTTTCCGGAGTCGAGCGCTTCGTCCTGGTCGAGCCGGCCGGGCCCCAAGTGGGATCGGGCAAGAGCGAGGAGCGGGCCGTCGCCCGGGCGTCGGCCGGTGGCGCCACGGTCGCGGTCCTGGTGGGATTCGCCCAGGACCCCACCGCGCAGTTCGTCCGCTTCACCGACCTGTCGGGCCAGTACGTGGCCCGGAGCGACGCGGGTGTGGTCGTTCTCGAGGTGCCGAGCGGCAAGGAGCGCGTGCGCCAGACCGTGCGCTTCTATGGCGAGAGCCCGAGCTCCAAGGAGGCCGCCGAGGCCTATGCCTACGAGCATGCGGCCAAAGACATCGCCCGGATCGTCCGGGAGGCCTATCGCCTCAGCGCCGTCATCACCGCGCGCCAGGGGCGTCACGTCGCCCTGGATCACGGCCGGGACCTTGGGCTACAGACGGGCATGCTCTTCTCCGCCTTGAGCCCCGAGCATGAGCCCGTGGGCCGGATCCAGGTCGGCGAGGTGGCGACCGGCTCTGCCCAGGGCGAGGTGTTGAGCGGCTACTACGACCTCAAGGTCGGAGAGACCGTCTACGAGCAGCCGTATGCCAGCTTGCCGGCAGGGGCGGGGCTCCTCTACACGGGGTGGCTCGACGGCTCGGGGGGCGTCACCGCCGTGAGTCTCGATTACAACCGGACGGGATACGGTTGGGGGGCCTCCCTGGCCTTCGGGGAGCTACGCCAAGCGGAGGCGACGGGCTTCGCCCTCATGCCGCACCTGGTGTACCAGCATGAGCTTTGGCCCGAGCGACTGTGGCTCTCCTCCGAGCTCGGACTCGGTGGGGTCTTTCTGAGCCAGGGGATCCCGGGCTCGGTCGATCGGGCCACCTCGTACTCCCTGCACGGGACCTGCTCCGTCGGGTTGGCGGGGCACCTGTTCGGGGGCCTCGGGGCCTCGATCGGTCTGACGTACCTCACCCCCTGGAGGGCCGACGCATGGAACCAGAGCACCGGGGTGGTGCAGCCCGTGGACGTCTCCGGCCGGGTGCCGCATCCCCTGGTGGGCGGCCTGGGGTGGACCGCCGGCTTGACCTGGGCGTTTTGAGGAGGCCTAACCTTTTCTGGCGCTAATCTTTTATATAAATTTGGCAGCTAATACGGGTGGGTGGTATCATGCGGGCGTCATGCCAGGCGCTCGTCACTCTTGCCCTTGGGGCACGTTCGAAAGCGCGTCGGGAGGTGCGCTTGAAGGCGCTGCTACTTCAATTCGCAGGACCGGAGCGGATGCGCCAGCTCGGTAGGCTGGCTCGGATCCCGGCCGAGTGGCATGTCGCCGAGCCGCGCTGGCCCCATTTCCGCCTCCAGATCGAGGCCGTCCAGCCTGACTTCATCGTGCTCGACCTCTCCAAGCAGCCCACGCATGGCATCGACACGGCCATCTACCTGAAAAAGAGCTCCGACTACGCGGGGATCCCCCTGTACGTGGTCAACGCGACGCCGGCCGCCGAACGCAAGCTCTTCGTGCGCGTTCCGGGCGTTCCGAGCCTGAGTCTCGAGGGGTTGCTCGAGCGTCTTCAGAGGGGAAACTAGGGGGACTGCCAGCGGTGGCCCTGCATGCGTTCGGTCTCGGTGGAACCCGAGGCCAGGGCGCTGGTGCCCTTCTGGAAGCGGCTGAGGTCGGCCGTCGGGTTGAGGCGCTTGACCATCTGGAGCTGGAAGTTGCCCCGCAGTGGGTCGTTGAGCTGGAAGGCCACCTGGGCGAGGTAGAAGCGGGCGACGGCGTTGGACGGATCCATCTGCACGGCCTTCTCCAGGCTCATGGCCGCCTCGCCGAGGCGCGACTCCTCGTAGGCGAGCACGCCGAGCCAGGCATGCGGATCCGAGTGATTGCCCGCCAGCTGCGAGGCCTGGGTGAAGGACTGCCGGGACAGCTCGCTCTCGCCCAGGTGGTAGTAGAGCTCGCCGAGCCCCAGTTGCAGCTGGTAGTCCCTGGGGCGTTGGCTCGCGGCGTGCTGGAGGTGCTGCTCGGCCTCGGGGTAGCGCTCGGCGTCTAGGAGCAGGCGTCCCAGCTTGGCATGGGCATCCGTGTGATTGGGGTTGGCCTCGAGCGCGCGCTTGAAGCTGCGGACGGCCTCCTTCCGCCTGCCCTGCTTGGCGAGCTGAACACCCTGCTCGTAGCGCTCCTGGGCCTTGTTCTTGTTGGCTTTGGGGCCGAGCATCAGCTCCATGAGCTTGTCCCAGAGGTCCTCGGCCGCTTCGCCCAGGTGGTGTTCCTCGGGGTCGGGCTTGGGCTTCTCGCGCCGGGCTTCCCGTTCGGCGATTCGCTTGAGCGAGTCGCGCAGCTTGTTGAGCTGCTGGTATTGGGGGTGCTGGGCGAGGCCGCGCTCCTCGAGTTCCTTGAGGAGCGTGTCGAGATGCTCGCCGGTCTCCTGGACCAGACGCGCGTCCGGGTCGACGAGCGGTTGGCGGTGGGCCTTGCGCCAGTTCTCGGAGAGCTTGAGCTTGTCGGGGTCGAGGCTCGGGTCGAGGGTGCGCGTCAGCCGGGTCTTGGACCAGGTCTGGGTGGTGCGGACGCCGCGCGTGACCGACGAGACGTCCGCGTGCATGCGCGGCTGCGCCTCGGGAGGAGGTCCCGGCGGCGCGGGCGGAGCCTGCACCGGGACGTGGTTGACGTGCGTGACCTCTACGTTGAACCTAGGATCGACGCGCATGCTGCTCTCCCTGTGCCGGTGCCGGTCGGGTATTAGGCATCATACCCCTTGCAAGCAAGCTTCAAACGAAGGTTTCATCAGCCTTTAACGCCATTAAACTTGAGGAAGCCACAACCGTCCGTTAAGGAGATCACGCGCGGAACGCTTGCAGGAGCCGTAGCCATCCGGTAGAATCAGATCCTTCCGCGGCCAAGTGGCGGAATGGCAGACGCAGTCGACTCAAAATCGACCGCCGAAAGGCGTGTGGGTTCGACTCCCACCTTGGCCACCATCGGGCCCCCGAGCATCGCTCGGGGGCCTTTTTCGTCAGAGATCGGGCGACGCCTCGTTCCCGGCCCCCTGCCCCCCCAAACCGGGCCCCGCAGCGTGAAACTTGAAGTTGCTTAAGAAGCGCTTTGTCTCAAATGTCCTAGCGGCCGAGGCTTGTCTCGCCAACCATGGTCAGCATGAAGCGAGACGCTGTCAGGTCAGTGACCCGATGCCATACGTGGCTTAAACGTCGATCGAGAAGTAGCGAGGTAGTCATGGCGGTTCAGAAGCTGCAAGAGTTGGCGAAGACCGATATCCTGGCGGTCGTCGATCAGGTGATGCATGAGCTCGTAACGGCTAATCAGCAGAATGGCTTCGGTGATTTGTTCCCCCAAGACCTGGTCAATGTCCTGGCCCAGCGCCTGGGCCTCAACAAGAACCTGGTGCGCCGGATCCTGCAATTCCTGACGACTAGGGGCTTCTTGGGCCAAGAGCAAGGCTACTATTACCTGACGGTGCTCGGCATCGCCGAGGCGCAACGCGCTGCAAAGCAGGGCGGGTACGTCATCTTCTGATGCACCGGTAGGGGGCGACCTAGCTCCGAGGAAGGGAACCTACCACGGCCACCACCAAGGCCGCTTGCCAGTCGACGACTTCAGGATCAGCAGATTCGGCACGAAGCGAGGTGCCCTGCGGCCACCGGTGCGCGGGTGCCAATGCCCGTCACGTTCGCTCTTGAGCACGAACAAATTGGGAACGAACCTTACCATAGCCGCCACCATGCCCGCTCGGGCTCGCTTTCGGAGCCATCTGCCGTCGAGGGCCTTGGTGTCGGCCAGCTCGCGCCGGGCATCCTTTCTGAAGGCGAGTCTAGCGATTGCCACAGCGCCGGGCAGTGGGGAGGATCACCGGTGGTGCCCGATGCCGGGTGCGCGGTGCTCGCCGGCAACGGTTCGCCGGAAAATATGATGTAATTCCATGAACTGAAAAAATATGATAATGTTTAGGTTATGTCCAGCCAGACTTCCAGGTGCCCATGCGAATCACGACCCCTCGCTGAGTTGGCCAAGGACCTCGCTCAGCGGGCCCGGCAACTGTCTCAAGAGCTTGAGGATACGCTTGCCAGACTTCACCGCAGGAGGGTCGAGCTTTCTGAGGCCCTCGAAACGTTCAGAGACACGATGAGTCAGGTGCAGAGACGGGTCGGCGAGGGCGATCCGGCTTGGGAAACTCAATCCAGCCGCTCCGACGTTCTCCTCAACCAAGTTTCCCCGTCCTGCCCTAAATGCCGGGCATGCCCCAAGTGCCGCGCCTCCATGCGCTGGCAGAAGTACATCGCCTTCAACGAAGGGCCGGCGAAGCTGGTCTTTGAGTGCACCAACCCCGCCTGTTCCGGAGCGGTGGTGTGCGAGGACCCCAAGGCCGCATGACGGCACGGGCTCGTAATCGTCGCCCAGCGTGACGTGGCGCGTCTCGGCCATCCTACCCAGCACGGCGCGGTGTCATCTCTCGCCATGCCGATCGGCGC
>DATNQJ010000389.1:0-6244 GCA_036704085.1 Stenomitos sp. | reverse complement strand
CGCACCATTGCTCTCGACGCTGCGGCAGACGCTCGATTCGTTCGTGGAGATCGGGCTGGGCTACCTCAGTCTCGACCGTCCGTCCGGCACGCTGTCGGGCGGTGAGGCGCAGCGCACCAAGTTGATCCGCCACCTCGGGTCGTCGCTCACGGATATCACGTACGTCTTCGACGAGCCCACCATCGGGCTGCACCCCCACGACATCCAGCGCATGAACGATCTCCTGTTGCGGCTCCGAGACAAGGGCAACACCGTGCTGGTGGTCGAGCACAAGCCGGAGACGATCGCGATCGCCGATCACGTCGTCGACCTCGGCCCTGCCGCCGGCACCGCCGGGGGCGAGGTGGTCTTCGAGGGCACCGTCGATGGCCTGCGGGCCAGTGGCACGCTCACCGGGCGTCACCTGAGCGACCGGGTCTCCCTGAAGCCGTCGGTGCGGAAGCCGTCGGGCGTGATGGAGGTGCGCGGAGCCCGCACGAACAACCTCCAGGACGTCGACGTCGACATCCCGCTCGGCGTGCTCGTGGTGATGACCGGCGTGGCCGGGTCGGGCAAGAGCTCGCTTATCCACGGCTCGGTGGCTGGCCGGGACGGGGTGGTGGTCGTCGATCAGACCCCGATCCGCGGCTCGCGGCGGAGCAACCCGGCGACCTACACCGGCCTGCTGGAGCCGATCCGCAAGGCGTTCGCGAAGGCCAACGGCGTGAAGCCCGCCCTGTTCAGCGCCAACTCCGAGGGCGCATGCCCGACCTGCAACGGCGCGGGGGTGATCTACACGGACCTGGCGATGATGGCCGGGGTCGCCACGGTCTGCGAGGAGTGCGAGGGAAGGCGCTTCCAGGCGTCGGTCCTGGAGTACCGCCTCGGCGGGCTCAACATCGCCGAGGTGCTCGACCTGTCGGTCTCAGACGCGGTCGGCTTCTTCGGCGCCGGCGAGGCTCGGACGCCGGCCGCGCACGCGATCCTGAAGCGCTTGGCGGACGTGGGGCTCGGCTACGTTCGGCTCGGCCAGCCGCTCACGACCCTCTCTGGCGGCGAGCGGCAACGCCTCAAGCTCGCGACGCACATGGGTGCCGAGGGCGGCGTCTACGTCCTCGACGAGCCGACCACCGGGCTGCACCTGGCCGACCTCGAGCAACTGCTCGGGCTCTTGGACCGGCTGGTCGACTCCGGCAAGTCCGTCATCGTGATCGAGCACCACCAGGCGGTCATGGCGCACGCCGACTGGATCATCGACCTCGGGCCGGGCGCGGGCCATGATGGCGGGCGGATCGTGTTCGAGGGCACCCCGGCCGACCTGGTGGCGGCGAGGTCGACGCTGACCGGAGAACACCTGGCGGCCTTCGTCAGTGGCCAGCCGGGGGTAATCCCGGCGGGCTGATGGAGGATCCGTCGTCCAGTTGAGACGAGCGGTCGCCAGGCCATCCGTCGTGCTGGAACCCTCGTCGCTCACCTGCTCGAGCGCTGCGACGGTCCCATGGGCTCTCCCCGACCTGCGAGTGCACTCAGAGCCAGTGCTATCATATCGAGTGCTATCCTGACGAAGTCATGCATCCAATGCGGCCAGGATCGCATGCGTCCCAACTGAGGGGGCGGGTGTCCGACGCATGATCCGTCGGACGCTTGCAGGTGGATGGTGATGCGCAGCGTCAAGTCAAAAATCACGCTCCGGGTCTGCGCCGCCGTCAGCCTCCTGATCATGGCGCTCATCCTGGTGGTCGGACGCTACGTGTGGACGGCAAAGGTCACGGACTCGATTCACTACGGCCAGAGCACGGTCTCCACCTTGGCGGGGCAAGTTGCCTCGATCAACCAGGAGTCGCTCACGCTGGCCCGCAGCTTGACGGTTTATCAGGAGTCGGTCGGCTTTGGTCACCGAACCGAAACCCTCAAGTATCTCTACGACCTGAAGGTGGCCCACCCGCAGTATTTCGGTACGTGGGCCCTGTACACGGCCAATGCGGACGGGCAAGACCGGCAATGGCAGGGCAAACCCGGCGGAGATCCCAAGACGGGGCGCTTTCTCCCCTACTGGAATCCCAGCCCCGAGGGGCTGAAGCTCGGCGTTGCGAGCGATATCGAGACCATCGGCTTCGGGCTCTGGTCGACCTTGAAGCGCCAAAAGACCTGCATGGTCACAGAACCCTATCTCTACAACAACGAGCTGCAATGTTCCTACGGTTGTCCCATCTTGATCCACGGCCAGTTCAAAGGCATCGCCGGGGTTGATCGCAGCCTGGCTCTGTTCGATCGCCACTTGCGGAACAGCAAGCCGTTCGCGTCGGCCATGTTCGTGATGCTGAGCCCTCAGGGACGCTACGTGATGGCGCCCGAGGCGCGTCTGCTGACGCAGTCGCTCACCGAGTTTCCCGATCAGGCGCGCGTCTTCCAGGGCCTGATCGGGGCCACCCAACCCGCTTTCCAGGACGTGACCAATCCCTTCAACCATCAGCGCAGCTGGATGTTTTCGGTCCCCATTCAACCGGGAGGCTGGACGCTTGCCATGATGGTGGATCGCTCCGAAATCCTCGCGCCCGTCTATCGCCTGTTGCAACTGCTCGCCGTCATCGGGACGCTCGGGCTGGCCCTGATCGCGGTGCTGCTCTATTCGCTCATCGCGGTGACCATTCAGCCCATCGACCGCTTGGCCAGGGCCGGCACGGCCATCTCGGAGGGAGATATCGAGACGCTGCAACACATCCTGCCCCAGACGGAACAGGTCCATGGAGAGGACGAGTTTGCCCGGATGACCCGAGCCTTTCAGGAGGCCCGACGCTACCTGGTGGCCATGTCCGAAGCGCTGGCGCGCGTTGCCCAGGGTGACCTTCATGTTTCCATCGCGCCGCGCGGCGCTCGCGACCGGTTCGGCCAGGCCTTGAAGCAGTACGTTCAGACGATTTCCAGTACCATTCAGCAGCTCGAGACCAAGCGCCACGAGTTGTCCCTGGCCAATCAGGAGATGGCGGCGACCGTCGAGAACCTGAGACGACTCGATCAGTTGCGGGCCAGCTTCCTGAACGTCATCAGCCATGACCTGCGGATCCCGATCACCGCGATCCTGGGGTATGCCGAATTACTCGAGGAGACGGAGGGTCTCCCGGATGAGGCCAAGGCAACCTATCTTGCTCAGATCGTCACCGCCTGCGCCCAGATGCAGACGATGTTGGAGGAGTTGCTCGATTACGCGCGCCTCCAGACGGGCCACATCAAGCTGAACCTCGCAGAGGTCGATCTGTCGGAGGCCATTTCCGCCGTCGTGGCCTTCTTCCTTCCCCTTGCCGAGCAAAAGGGCATCAGCATCAGCGTTGCGATGCCGACCGGCTTGCCCATGGTGCGGGTGGATCCCGACCGCTTCCAGCAGATCATGAACAACTTCGTCTCGAACGCGATCAAGTACACGCCGGCCGGGGGGTATGTCTGCCTGCGGGCCCATGGGCAGGGGCGTTTCGTCGTGATCGAGGTTCAGGACACCGGCATCGGGCTCTCCGAAGAGGATAAGCGACATCTCTTCGAGCAGTTCTACCGTTCGGCACGTCCCGAGGTGCAGCGAGAGAAGGGCAGCGGCATCGGACTCGCCTACGTGAAGGGGATCGTCGAGGCCCAGGGCGGCCGTATCGAGGTCGAGAGCCAGGAAGGGGCCGGTGCGACCTTCCGGATCTTCTTTCCCCAGTCTCCGCCGACCGATTGACAGGTCGAACGTTTGTTCTTAAACTGCGAGCGAGGGTTGCTACCGACCTTCTAGCCGGTCGATGCCGCCCAACGCCACGCCCACCCTGCCTCACTCAGGAGACGTTTTCATGCAATCTAGACTGAATGCCTACCTCAGCTTCAAGGACAATGCCCGCGAGGCGATGGAGTTCTATCGCACCGTGTTCGGCGGAAAGCTGGAGTTCAGCACGTTCAAGGACTTCCAGGTGTCTCAGGATCCCGCCGAGGCCGACAAGATCATGCACTCCATGCTCGAGGCCGACAACGGCCTCTCGTTCATGGCGGCCGACACTCCGCACTCCATGCCCTACGAGGCAGGTTCCCGGATCAGCATGGCCCTCAGTGGCGACAACGAGGCCGAATTGAAGGGCTACTTCGACAAGCTGGCCGCGGGCGGCAACATCGGGGTGCCGCTCGAAAAGGCTCCGTGGGGGGATTCCTTCGGCATGGTCGTCGACCAGTTCGGCGTGACCTGGATGGTGAACATCGCCGGCAAGAAGTAGGATCTCAATTAGGCCGATTGCTTGCAGAAAGGGGCTCGACGGCACGTCGAGCCCCTTTCTGCTAAAGTCATGGATGAAGCCGTCGCTGATGACGCCAAGACACGAGGGCAAAATGAAGAAGATTCCGGCCATCACCCTGAGCTTCTGGGTCATGAAGATCTGCGCCACCACCCTCGGGGAGACGGCGGGAGACCTGCTGTCCATGACCCTGAACGTGGGCTATGCCCTGAGCTCGGTCATTCTCATCAGCTTCTTTCTCGCTACCCTGGTCTCACAGCTTGCCGCCAAGCGCTACCACCCGGCCCTGTACTGGGCCGTCATCCTCACGACCAGCACAGCGGGGACGACGATCTCTGATTTCATGGACCGCACCCTGGCCCTCGGGTACGCCCGGGGCTCCCTCCTGCTGGTGTCGATCCTCGGGGTGATCCTGGCGATCTGGCGGATGACCGAGCAGTCGCTCGCGGTGGACCGGGTCGCCACCCGTCGGGCCGAGCTGTTCTACTGGTCGGCCATCTTGGTCTCCAACACGCTCGGCACGGCCCTCGGCGATTTCCTGGCCGATAGCTCCGGGCTGGGCTTCGCGGGCGGCGCCCTCCTCATCGGAGGCTTGCTGGCCGTCCTCGTCCTGGCGCGGTACACGACCCGGATCTCGCGCGTGGCGCTCTTTTGGTTGGCGTTCATCCTGACTCGCCCGTTCGGAGCCACGCTCGGCGACGTCCTGACCAAGGGGCATGAGAAAGGCGGCATCGGGCTTGGCACCGTCGGGTCCTCGGCCATCCTGCTGACGGTGCTGGTGGTCCTGGTCGCTTCCAGCGGATGGACCAACGCCCGGAAGAAGCCGGTGACCGCCCCGGTGGGAGACTGAACGCCGGGGCTTTCCGCGGGAGCATTGACACGGGCCCCATGGAAAGCGAACATGGGTTCAGCCACTAGACGAGCCGATGGCGGCGTGACCCCGAGTCGCGACCGTAGGCCGTACGGGTGGCCTCAGCTCGACTGGCGCCTCCCGACACCTCAATCACCCTATCTAGCTGGAGGGCCCGCATGTCGACTGCCAATCTTCCCATTCTCGAATTCGTACTCGGCAACTACAAGAACTTCAACGCTCGTGCCACCCGCGACGCGCTGATTGCCTACTGGAAGCACATCCAGTCCGGCGGGCGCATGTTCTGGGCGGTGGCGGGCGCCATGTCGTCCGCTCAGCTCGGCATCACGATCGCCCCGGCGATCCGGGCCGGCCTGATCCACGGCCTCTCGGTGACCGGCGCCAACCTCGAGGAGTCGCTGTTCCGACTCGTCGCCCACCACAGCTACAAGGACTTCCCCGACTACCGGTACCTGTCCAAGCACGACGACACCCGGATCCTCGAGGATCGGATGCGTCGCGTGACCGACACGAGCATCCCGGAAGACGAGGCCTTCCGCGCCGTCGAGAAGATCGTCGTGCCCATGTGGCAGAAGGCGACGAAGGACGGCGATCGCCGCTTCTGGCACCAGTTCTTCTACGAGGTGATCCAGGCGATCGCCCCCGACCAGTACGAGGGCAACCCCGACGAGTGCTGGCTGCTCGCCGCGGCCAAGGCCAAGCTGCCCATCGTCGTGCCCGGCTACGAGGACTCGACCTTCGGCAACATCTTCGCCTCGTACGTCAAGACGGGCGAGTGCAACCCGAGCATCGCCAAGTCGGGCATCGAGTACATGGCGGACTTCTATGACCGCTACCAGGAGCTCTCGGAGGGCGCCGGCGTCGGCTTCTTCCAGATCGGCGGCGGCATCGCCGGGGACTTCCCCATCTGCGTCGTGCCTTCCATCAAGTACGACCTGGACAAGCCCGTGAAGCCCTGGGCGTACTTCTGCCAGATCAGCGACTCGACCACGTCTTACGGCTCGTACTCGGGCGCGACGCCCAACGAGAAGATCACCTGGGACAAGCTGACCGAGGAGACGCCCATGTTCGTCATCGAGTCCGATGCGACCATCGTGGCGCCGCTCCTGCTCCGCGCCCTGCTCGAGTGCAAGCAGAACCCCGA
>DATNQJ010000388.1:0-5057 GCA_036704085.1 Stenomitos sp. | reverse complement strand
TTTGACGAGCTTCCTCTTGCCCGGTGGCTCGCACTCGGGCGCCGCCTTACACCTGGCCCGCACGGTCGCTCGGCGGGCCGAACGCCTGGCGGTGACCGTCGCCGGCCGCGAGCAGCTGAACCCGGTGGTGGTCACCTACCTCAACCGGCTGTCGGATTTCCTGTTCGTCGTGGCGCGCTTCGTCAATCGCGTCCTGGACCAGCCCGAGCCCGCAGGTCCCGCCCCCAAGGCGCTGCAGGCCAACGCCCCGAAGGAAACCCAGGATTAAGAGGCTGTAATCGCAGTCACCGCCCGATTCATCCGGTCTGAGTAAGCTGATCTCAAGCGGCCGCCTCCGCGCGCCCGCCGCAGCCGAAAGGACCTCCATGAAACGCGTATACTCGGATGCCCGCGACCAGCTCGCGCGTCTGTCGCGCTCGGATTTCGATCCGACCGCCTGGCAGACCGTGTGCGTGAAGGCTCACCTCCTGAGCCTCGGCGAGGCCATCGAGGAGTTGCAGAGCCTCGACCAGCTCAAGGCCGGTCGGATCCAGGTGCTGCCGCACCAGGTCGACGCCGTCATGACGGCGATCAACCGCATGCACTGCCGCGCGATCCTCGCCGACGAGGTGGGCCTCGGCAAGACCATCGAGGCGGGGCTCATCCTCAAGGAGTACCTGGTCCGCGGCCTGGTAAAGAACGTTCTCGTGCTCACGCCCGCCCCGCTCACCACCCAGTGGCGGGGCGAGATGGAGTCCAAGTTCGGCGAGGCCTTCACGGTGGCCGATCGCGACGACGACGAGCACTTCAAGGGCTGGCACGCGCACGATCGCCTCATCGTCTCCCTGGATACCGCCAAGCAGCCCCACAACGCCCAGGAGCTCGTCAAGCGTCGCTGGGACATGCTCGTGGTGGACGAGGCGCACCGCCTCAAGAACGCGCAGACGGCGGCCTACCAGTTCGTGAAGAGCCTGGATGCCAGATTCAAGCTGTTCCTGACGGCGACCCCGGTCCAAAACAGCCTCTTCGAACTCTACAACCTCGTGGATCTCCTCTGCGAAGGCATGCTCGGAACGCCCGAGAGCTTCCGCAACCTGTACGTCGAGGACGCGAAGGGGCGCATGCTCAAGAACCCCGAGGGCCTCTCGAACGTCCTCTCGCGGGTCATGGTGCGGCACCGCCGCGCCCAGGTGGGGATCCGCTTCGTCGACCGCAAGGTGGAGACGGTGCGCCTCACGGGCTCGTCCGAGGAGATGGCCCTGCACGACGCGGTGGTCGACTACGTGGCCAAGGGGCTCGGACAGGCCAAGGGTCAGAAGACCCTAGCCTTCATCCGCCTGTCGCGCATGCTCTCGAGCAGCCCCCAGGCGCTCGCCAAGACCGTGGAGGCCATGGCGCGCCAGACCACCGTCGAGGATGCCGCGGAACTCATGCGCATCGCGGGCCTCGCCCGCCAGATCGAGGGCTCTTCCAAGCTGGAGGCCCTGCGCAAGGTCCTCACTGAGACCGGGGACAAGGCGATCGTCTTCACGGGCTTCTACGAGACCCAGGAGTTCCTGGCCGATCGCCTGAAGGCCGACGGCTTCAAGGTCCTGCTCTTCAACGGCAAGATGAGCCAGAAGGAGAAGGATCGCACCATCATGGAGTTCAAGGCGGACGCCGACGTGCTCCTGTGCACCGACGCGGGCTCCGAGGGCGTGAACCTGCAATTCTGCCACGTGCTCGTCAACTACGACCTGCCCTGGAACCCCATGCGCGTCGAGCAGCGCATCGGGCGCGTCCACCGCATCGGCCAGACGCGCGACGTGGTCATCGTCAACCTCTCCATCCACGGCACCATCGAGGACTACGTGCTCCAGATCCTCGAGCAGAAGATCGAGCTCTTCACCCAGGCGGTGGGCGACACCGACCTCATCCTCTCGAACCTCAAGGGCTTCGAGAGCTTCGAGAAGGCGATCATCACCCTCATCGCCCAGGCCCGCGAGCGCCAGGACTTGGCCGCAGGCTTTGCGACCCTCGGCAAGAATCTCGAGATGGCCAAGGTCGCCGCCGACCAGATCCGCGACTTCGATTCCCAGACGCTCGCGCTGTTGGACCTCTCGGCCCTGCAAGACCAGGCCAGCGCCTCCTAGCCCGTGCGAAATTTCCGCTTGCAAGTTCAGAAAACTTCATTACAATACTTAAAGCGGCCAACCCTTTGAGCCATCCCTTGCCCTTCCCGTGTTCCGACACGCGCCCAAGGAGATCGCCATGCGCATGCTCAGCCTTCCGCTCGCCCTCATGCTCGCGCTCAGCATGACCGCCTGCAAGCAGACCCAGACCAAGCAGAGCGCCGACACCAGCGTGGCCAGCACGAGCGTGCCGGCGGCCGCCGGAAGCGGGGTGCAGCCACCCGATCTGCGCACTCCCGAGCAAAAGCAGGCCGAGGCACGCCTCAAGGCCAGCAAGCAACTGATGATCAACGACCTCAACGCCGTGCTCATCGACCTCGACAAGCAGGGCATCAAGGTCAAGAAGACGCCCCAGAAGAAGCCCTGGCGCCTCATCGTCCCCTCCCTCCAGAAGGTCCCGGACCCCGAGGCCCGCCACACGCAGGCCGCCGAGATCGCCCAGAACTTCCGCACCAAGGTCGAGAAAATCATGGAGCGATCGATCGACGTTGACGTATTCGCAGACGACAAAGAGACGCAGAAACTGAACTAGCCCGTCGATCCGTCCCGCCCCCCGGCTCTGCCGGGGGGCGAGGCGCATGGGGCTCCGCCCGTGCGGATCGGCAAGGGCTCAAAGGGTCTCCGAGGGCGCATCCGTCACAGATCCCCGCCCCGGCATGGGCTAGGATCGGCCCATGGCTCGCAGGCAAAGGACGTGACGATGCAGGAACCCTCGATCCGGAGCTTCACGCTCGATTACTACCGCAGCCTCGGTGCCGAGCTCACCCCGCTCGACCCGGGCGCCCGGAGCTGGGAAATCCGGCTGCCGCAGAAGGATCCGGCCGGCAAGGCCCTCAACATCACCTTCGATCCCAATCCGGACGACAGCCAGGTGCGGCCCATGGGCCGCACCACGCCCCAGTGGCGCGCCATCCTGGAGGCCTGCACCCAGGCGCGGCCCGTGGCCTACCGGCACATCGTCACCGAGCCCATCCACCATGCCTCGGAGCTCTTCGCGGCCCGGTTGCCGGGCTTCGGAGTCAAGGGCGCCCAGCTCGTCTCGGTCCGCCCCCGCACGGCCGTGGGCTTCAGCCACCGCGTGACCTTCGACGCGCCCGCCATGGCCGCGCGGCACGAGGAGCTGCACCACGACCTCCTGGACGCCCTCACGGGCGAGCGGCTCGATGCCCTCTCGGAGACCTTCTACACCCTGCCCGCCATCCCCATCGATCCGCCGCGCGATCCGCGCAACCTCGCCATCGAGACCCTCCACGTCCAGGCGATCGCCCACGTCGACGCCCGCACCGAGGAGCGGGGCAACGCCCTCGAGGCCGAGCTCTCCCCGCGTCTGAAGGAGGCCGAGGAGCGCATCGCCCTGTACTACGCGGGCCAGGTCGCCCAGCTGCTCAAGGACGAGGAAGCCGAGCTCGACGCCAAGCTGGAGCACCTGGTGCGCCGCACCCAGGAGACCAAGCTGCCGGGGGCCATCACCAAGCTGCAGGCCGAGGCCGAGAAGGTCACCCTCGAGCTGGAGCAGATCCGGATCCGCCGCGAGCTCGAGGGCGAGGGGATCCGCGAGGCCGAGCGCGCGCGCCTCGAGGCCGAGCGGGCGCGGCACGAGATCACCCTCGAGACGACGCTCGTGAGCGTGGCCTTCGTGACCTACGACGTGGTGACCTACGCCCTGGAGCTCGAGCAGGGCACGCTCGAGATCACCTACGTGCCCGTCACCCACCAGCTGTCCTTGCCCAACTGCCCGCGCTGCGGCCTGGCGATCGCCCACGGCGAGGGCGCCCCTCCTCCGGGCGGCGTGGACGGCCGGGTCGTCTGTCACCGTTGCGTCCCCGGCACCGTCGGCGAGGCGGCCCAGGCGGCCAAGCGCGTGGCCGAGCCCTGTAGCCGGTGCGGGGTCATGACGCCGCACGAGGCCATCCAGCGCTGCCACCTCACCGGGGCCGCCTACTGCGTCGTCTGTGCCGTGACCTGCCACGACTGCGGCGAGGTGACCGCGCGCGAGCTCTTGCGGCCCAACCCCAGCGGGCGCGGCATGGTCTGTCCGGACCACACCATCCGCTGCAACAGCTGCCACCTCAGCGTCCTGCCGCGCGAGACCTTCACGTGTCCCGCCTGCAAGGAGCGCCATTGCCACAGCCACTCGAGCCTGTGCCCGGACTGCGGCATGCCCACGTGCATCCGCTGCGCCCGCGAGCGTGAGGGTCACTGCGGGGCATGCTCGGCGCTCAAGCGCATCCGCTCGGATCACGACCTCGTGCGGGTGGTCCACGAGCTCCTGCCGTCCCTCAAGCGCCTGGGTCTCGGCTGGCGCCTGGCCGAGGTCGGCGAGTACGCCCTCCTGGAATGGCGGGCTCCCTTGGGTCGGCGCGGTCGCCTGATCCTCTCCACCCAGGACTACTTCCTCGTCTCGCAGCGCGAGCGCGGCCTCCTGGATCGCACCTGGCGCTAACTGCCCTCCCGCATCAAGGCCAGCACCGCCTGGCGGGTTCGCTCCGTCACCTCCGCCACGAACGCCTCCTCGGTGGGGGCGTTCGGCAGCGTCAGGGGGGGCCCGAAGCGGATCGTCGCGGTCCGGTACAGCACCCCCCAGACCCGGTGTTCCGGGAACTGTGGGTTGCAGGGATCCAGGCGGCTGAAGAGGCTGCCCGGCAAGCCTAGCCGCCGCTCGTCCAGCGATCCCACGATGGCCACCGGCACCAGGGGCACCGCTCGCTCCTTCCAGAGGAGGCGCGCGAAGGCCGAGTGAAAGGCCCCGACCGAGCGCGGGGGCGTCTCGCGCAGGAAGTTGTCCATCCCTTCGGGAAAGATGCCGACCAGCTGTCCCTTGTGCAGGGCCGCTCCGCCGCACTCCAGGAGGGCCTCTGCTCGGTGACGCCGGGCCGGCAGAAAGAGCACCCCGGAGGGGCGCAGCAT
>DATNQJ010000387.1:0-8822 GCA_036704085.1 Stenomitos sp. | reverse complement strand
CGCAGCTCCCACTCCCGGCGCTTGCGGAGCCACTGCACGGGATGCTTCTCATGGGGGATGACCACGAAGGCCACCCGGTGGCCGAGCGCCGGATCCTCCAGCCCCACGAGGGCGGCCTTCTCGATGAAGGGGAGCTGGTGGGCGATCGCCTCGGCCTGGATGGGGTAGATGGCCTTGGATCCCCGGGTCACGACGTTGTTGACCCGTCCGACGAGCCAGATGCGGCCCTTCTCGTCCAGGTAGCCCACGTCGCCCAGCCGGTGCCAGATCCGTCCCTCGGGGTCGCGGATCTTGTTCTCGCGCACGGCCTCGGGGTTCCGGTAGTAGTCCTTGCCCACGTGATCGCCCGTGACGACGAGCTCGCCGATGGCGCCCGGGGGCAACGCGAGGTCGTGCCACCCCTCGGCGCCAAGCGTGACCGGGCCCGGGACGATCCGGATCACCTTGAGCTCGATGCCGGGCGCCAGGTGGCCGACACAGTTGCCCCTTCCTGCCTCGGTCTGGCGACCGGTCTCGTCGCAGACTTCGTCCGCGCCGATGATGGCGATGGGCTCGGCCTCGGTGGAGCCGTACCCGATGCAGGCCTGCCCGTTGGGAAGGAGCTGCCGCAGCTTCTCGAGCAGGCCCGGTGGCACCGGACCACCGCCCGTGAAGAGGGAACGGATGGTCGGCAGCTGTAGCCCCTGATCGAGGCAGTAGGTCGCGATGGGCAGCCAGTAGGCGGGCGAGCCGACCGCGGTGGAGGGGCCGTAGTCCTGGATCTGCCGGACGATCACCGCCGGGTCGACCGATGAGGGCTTGGACTGGTTCATGCGGGGCAAGACGCTGGTGACGCCCGCAGCCAGGTTGTTCAGCACGAAGATGGGCAGGGTCGTGAGGTCCACCTCGCCGGGCACAAGTCCCATCTCGCGGGACAGGGCCAGGTGCTGGGCTACCAGGAAGCCATGCGTGCGGTTGGCACCCTTGGGCGTGCCCGTGCTGCCCGTGGTGAAGGTGATGAGGGCCGTAGTGTCGGGCTCCACCCGTTCGGTTTCGACGGGCGGGGCGGCCTCGTTCATGAGGCTTTCGAGCTGCAGCTCGCCGAAGCGGGCCTGGCCCCGGGCCGTCAGGCGCATGGGGATGGGCTTCAGGATGCCCGTCGAACGGGCCAAGAGCTGGATGAGCGGGATGCCGGCGAAGGCCTTGGGCTCGGTGAGCTCGATGCAGCGCTTGATCTGGTCCAGTCCCACCCACGGGTCGATGAAGACGATGATGACCGCCATCTTGAGCAGGGCCAGGAGCAGGGTGTAGAGCTCGACGCTCATGGGGATCATGACGACGACGCGATCGCCGCGCTCCAGCCCGCGCGCCTTGAGGGCGGCTGCCAGGCGGTTGACCCGGCCCTCGAGCTCGGCGAAGCTCAGCTGCTCGTAGGTCAGGCTGCCGTCGGGCCGGGATTTGCCCGGCATGACGATGGCCGCCTGGTCCGGCACGGTCTGGGCCCAGTGGCTCAGGTAGCGGAAGACGTTGTCTTGGGGGGCAAGTACCTTCTCGGCGGGCTGCATCTCGTCAACTCCGGCCTAGAGGCTCTTGCCGCCTTCGACCTGGTTCAGCAACTTGCGGACGTTGTCGACGAGGTCCTTCTTGCCGAGCTTGCGGAAGGTGCGCTGGGCGTTGAGGAGCTGCGTGACGGCATCCTTGGGGCGGCCCTGCGAGGCGTAGAATTGCCCGAGGTCGAAGGCCGCATAGGCCATGGCCCACTCGTCCTGGCTCTGGTTGGCGACGCCCAGGGCCTCCTTGAGACGGGCCTCGGCGTTGACGGGGTCCTTCTTGTCCATGGCCAACAGCGCCAGGATGCGCAAGGCTCCTTGCTGGGTGGGATAGTAACCGAGCTTCCGGCTCAACTCGAGGGCTTCGGTCGCGGTCGGTCCCGCCTTCTCGGGCTTGGACATCTCGCGCTCGGCGCTCGCCAGTCGCACCAGCACCTTGGCGGCGTTGAGCTCGTCCTTGCGCTGGCGCGAGCGCTCGAGGACCGACTGGAGGCGCGGGTAGCCGCGGTCGAAGGCCCCCTGGTCGCACTCGATGGCGCCCAGGTCGAAGTCCACGGCGTCCAGCAGGAGCGGATCGTCGAGGGTCACGGCGATGGCCAGGGCTTCCTTGTAGTAGCTCTCGGCCGCATAGCCGTGGCCTGCGCGCTCGTTGATGATCCCGAGATCGTTGAGGGCGTTGGCGCGGACCCGGGGCACTCCCACCTCGGCAGCGAGACCCAGGGCGTTCAACAGGTAGCTCTTGGCCTCCTTGTCCTTGTCCAGCCCCAGGTAGACCTCGCCGTGCATGAGCAGGGCTTCGGCGACGAGGGCGAGGTTGCCGTTCTTGCGGGCCGCCTCGAGGCACTCGCCGGCGAGCTTGAGGGCCGCCTGGCTGTCGTCCCGGTCCATCAAGCTCTGCAGTTGCTGGAAGGCGGTGCGCAGGGCGGGCTCGGTCGGTTCGACCGCCGCCCACGCTCCGGGGGTGGCCACCATGGTGGCGAGGAGGAGGGCGGCGAGTGCCGGACGAAACTTCATGGGTGAGGCCTTTCTTGAGCTGGAGACGTCGTTCTTGTACCCGTCCGGGGCGATCGCATCAGGCATCCGGATTCAGCCGGACCGTGCCTTGGCGGGCGTCCATCTCGACCAGTTGGCCGTCCTTGATGCGCTTGGTCAGGTTCTTGATGCCCACGATGGTCGGCAGGCCGAGCTCGCGCGCGACGATGGCCGAGTGGCTCAGGATGCTGCCGCGCTCGATCAAGAGGCCCGACGCGGCCGGGTACAGCGGCACCCAGCCCGGATCGGTGCGCTCGGCGACGAGGATCTGGCCGTTGAGGCTCATGTCGTCCTCGGGCGAGCGGATGACCCGCACCGTGTGCTTGACCACACCCGGGCAGCAGCTGACGCCCTTGAGGATGTTCGGGTCGCTCGAGCCCTGATCGGCGGGCGTCTCGCCCTCGAAGTGGTTGCCATACCACACCGAGCCGTAGGTCTTGAACCGATCGTCGATGTCCTCGGCCCGGTAGCGGTCGAATTCCGCCTTGCGCAGGGCCGCGAGACCCCGCAGGTCGGTGCAGGTGGCCGTCCCCTGCACGAAGCCCCAGATCTCTTCCAGGTTCAGGTAGAAGATGTCCTGGCTGTCATCCAGGAGCTCCCAGTTGTAGAACGTGGCACCGACGGACTGGAACATGTCGCGCAGGACACCGAACACCTTGGTGCGGGCAAAGCGCATGTTCTCGCGGTTCTTGACGTGCTTGCGCGCGTTCTTGACCACCCACATGAAGAGGATGGAGCGGAAGGGGTTGCCGCCGAGCTTCCGCTTGATCGTGGCCTCGGCCTCCTGACGGATCCGCTTCTCGTTGGCCTCCATGGCATGGATGTCCAGGGTTTCCATCTTCAGGTAGTTCTTGACCATCGAGAAGACGAAGGACGGGTCCTCCTTGAGGTTCTTCTCCTCGAGCTTGAGCTCGTTCATGCAGCGGTAGCCGTACTTGTCCAGGAAGTCCTGCACCATGTCGCGCATGGTCTTCAGGCGCTCGTCCTGCTTCAGGAGGGCCCAGATCTCGGATTCCTTGTGGTTCTCGAAGAAGGACTTGAGGGACTCGTCGGCCTTGGCGGCGATCGCCATGCGCATGATGGCCTTGGTGGGCTCGGTGGACTCGATCTCGCCCTCGCCGCACAGGAGGTCGTTCTGCAAAGAGCCGGTCTCGTCGCCGCACCAGCTGACGCAGAGCTTCTTGAGCACCCCGTAGAAGATCATCGCCGAGGTGTCGGTGAGGATGGGGGCCTTCCACTGCCACAAGAGGCGCTGCTCGAGATCGTGGTAGGCCTCCTTGATCTCGTCGGGCCGCATGGCCTTCCAGTCGTAGGTCTTGTACTGGTTGTAGACCGTGTTGAAGTTGTTCTGGAACCAGGCCACCGACTGGTCGATCTTCCGGTAGTTGTCGAGCATCCTCCAGACGACGTAGAGGACCTTGGGCAGCTCCGAGTAGTTCTTCTCGCCCTTCTTGAAGTCGCTCTGCTCCTTGACCCCCATCATCTGGTCCTGGAAGCCCTTGTTGAAGTTGAAGCCGGGCAACAGGGAGGTCATCTGGTACCAGTTGCCCAGGTTGTAGAACACCCGGCCTCGGACCAGGCCGAGCAGGTTCTTGAAGGTCTGCTCGTTGAGACGGATGACGTCATCCGGGATGCCGAAGACGCGCGCCACCTGGTTGTAGACGATGTTGTAGCACTGCGAGGCGAAGGAGAAGGTGAGCGGCGAGGTCACGCCCGAGTAGCTCTCGGTGATGTTCGAGTTGTCCCAGAGGATCTCCTTGCCGATCTTGGTCTGGGGAACCTTGAGGTTGGTGATGGGGCGGCTTTGCAGGATGTGGAGCTGACCCGCGTAGACGGTCCACTCGATGTCCTGCGGCTTGCCGTAGAGGGTCTCGATCTTCATCCCCAGCTCCGCGAGCTCTTGGGCCTGCGCCTCGGTGAGGCACGGGACATCCTGTCGCTCTGCTGGTACATCAGCCTCGAAGGTGCCATGGCCGCGTGCTGCGTTGAACGCCACTCGCTTCGGTTTGTTTACCAGCTCAGTGGTGAGGTGTTTGGTTTGTTTGTTGACGACGAACGAGTCGGTGTCGAGCGCGCCCGAAACGACGCCCTCGCCGGCGCCGTAGGTGCCGTTGATGACGATGAGGTCGCGATCGCCCGAGATGGGATCCGCCGTGAACATGACGCCCGACGCGTCGCCGAAGACCATCTCCTGGACGACGACGCCCATGTCCACCGCGAAGATGTCCACGCCCTTCATGTGGCGGTAGCTGAGGGCGCGGTCCGAGAAGGCCGAGGCCCAGCAGCGCTTGATGGACTTGAGGACGGCGTCGGCACCCTTCACGAACAGGTAGCTGTCCATCTGGCCGGCAAAGGAGTCCTTGGCCCCGTCCTCACCAACGGCCGATGAGCGGACGGCGACGTAGGATCCGGGCTGGAAGTGCTCCTGGTAGTAGCGCTTGAGGCCCCGGTAGAGGTCCTCGGGGAGCTGGCTCGACTCGAAGAGCCGCTTGATGGTCTCGCTGGCCGTACGCGCGGCATCCGGGCGCTTGAAGTCCAGATCCTGAAGGAGGGCGCGGATCACGGCCTCGAGGCCCGCGGACTTCATGAACTGCCGGAAGGTGCTCGTCGGGACGACGAACCAGCGCGGAACCGGAAAGCCCGCCTCGGCGAGCTTCTGCAGATTGGCGGCCTTGCCGCCCACCTCCAGCTCGTTGGCAGGCGAAAGGTTCTCCTGATGGGTGCCCCGGGTCATATGGTCTCCTTAGAACGTGAAGTGGACGCCGCGCCCCGCGACGGAACCCACGGCGATGGCGATGTAGCACAAGAGCATCAGGACGGCTGCCCAGTTGTCGAGACCCTTGGCACCCTTGGGAGTGGGCTGGCGCCAGAAGCGCACGAAGCCCACGGTCGCCACCACCCAGCCCAGGCCGAGGAGGCCGAAGGCGTAGGCCGGAAAGCCCGCCTGGAGCCCGGCGAACGAGGCGCAGGCCGCGCCCGACACGAGCACGGCATAGGCCATCACCGAGGACCCCATGGGGCCGAAGTGCTTGGAATAGGTATCGATCTGGGGATGCTCGTCCTCGGGCATGCGCACCTTGCGGGACATCTCCCAGCCCAGGCCCGTGCCCGCCCCCATGCAGAGCTGCAACCAGAAGGTCGCATGCCACGTGCCCCCCGCCTGGAAGGCGGCGATGCTGTAAACATACAGGCAAAGCAGTGGCGTGAAAACCTGATGTGTCAGTGCGTAGAGAACGATGTGCTTGTTGAGCCATTCTCCCACGAAGAATTCCTTGAACATCAACAGAGCGAACGTGATGACAAGGAGGTAAGTGGCCAAGACCTGCCAGCCCAGGTAGGCGTTGCACAGGGCGAGCACGCCGACCACCACCCAGCCCATGATCTGGAGCTGGGAGAGGGGCATGATGCCGCGCGAGACGATGCGGTTCGGATGGGCCACCACGTCGCGCGCGTAGTCCTTGAACTCGTCGAAGATGCGCAGCAGGAAGAACGACAGGAGCACGACGACCATCCCCACGATGGCTCGCCAGCCCATGACGGCGTTGCCCGGATGGATGAGGCGCTCGGCCAGGAAGTAGTTGCTGAAGAAGAAGGCGAAGACCACCACGGCGTGGGTCGAGAGCGGGAAACGCTCGTCGAGATACATCTTCAGGCGACGGGGAAAGGGTAACGTGAGCGCGTCGGTTGCCATGGGTCCTCCTGTTCTTGGATTCCTTGTACCCAACCAGCCGTAATTGGTTTTGATCAGCCGGTGAACAGGGTCAAATGATGGGCGATCGCCCCGTGAAGCCGACCAGACGCTCGTAAGTACTGAATACGGGCTCCTGTGGTACATGGCTAAGGTCGTCCGTTTCCAGTGGGAGTGATCGATGCCGGCCACCTCGAAAGATGAGTCCCTGTCCTTGAGCAAGCGCACGCAGGCGCTGAAGGTCACGCGCAGCTTGCGCAGCGAGGTGGCGGACCGTCCCTTCTTCCGCTCCATCGGCTACAGCAATTGCTGGGAGGACCCGGCCATCCTGCAGGAGGCCTTGCAGGTCCATGCGGGCGACGTCTGCTTCTCGATCACCTCGGGCGGCTGCAACACCCTTTCGCTGCTCCTGCACGATCCGGCCAAGGTGGTGGCCCTCGACTTCAATGCGAGCCAGAACCACCTGCTGCGCCTGAAGATTGCCGCCTTCAAGGCCCTCGATTACGGCGAGGTGCTCGAGTTGATGGGCATCCGCAAGTCGACCCGCCGCAAGGCCCTCTACCACAAGCTTCGGCCGGTCCTGAGCCTCGAGGCGCGCACCTTCTGGGATGAGAACACGAAGCTCCTGGAGCAGGGCGCGATGTTCGCCGGGCGCCTGGAGCGCTACCTGCTCGCGTTCGGCAAGCTGATGCGCGCCCTCTATGGCCGCAAGCGCATCCGGCGCTTCTTCGACTGCGCGACGTTGGCCGAGCAACGCACCTTCTACGACCGGGAGATCGACGGGCCCCTGTGGCGGACGATCTTCGACATGTTCTTCAGCCGCACGGTCATGACCCGCGCGAAGGACAAGGAGCACTTCCGCCTGGTCGACTTCGACAACTTCGGCAAGATCTTCCGGGGCCGCACCGAGCACGCCTTCACCCAGATCCCGATTCGTTCGAACTACTTCCTGGGCCTCATCCTCCTCGGCCATTACCTCGACGAGGATGCCCTGCCGCCCTACCTGCAGCGCGAGCATTTCGAGACCATGCGGGAGCGGGTCGAGCGGGTGGAGATCTTCACGGGCGAGATCGAGCAGTTCCTCACCTCGATGCCCGACAACACCTTCACCAAGTTCAACGTCTCCAACCTGTTCGACTGGATCAGCCAGCCCATCTTCGTGCGCCTGCACGAGGAGATCGTCCGCACCGGCCAGAACGGGGCACGGATGGCCAACTGGAACACGTTGCTCGCGCGGGCCATCCCCTCGGACGAGGTGCCCTCGATCGAGCGCTTCCCGGAGTTCGGCGCCGAGTTGTTGAAGCGCGATCGCGCCTTCCTGTACGCCAACCTCGAGGTGGGGGTCGTGCACAAGTAGGGCGCCCGCGGCGTCCCCAAGACGAAACGCCCGCCGAACCCGGCGGGCGTTAGTCATGGAATCCGGGCGTTAGCCCATCCGGCCGTCGTAGCCGCCGTAGCGGCCCCCGGCGTTATCGCTCATCTGGAAGTGGTCCTTGTATTCCTTCTTCACGAACTGCGCGGCGTGGTGAAAGGTCGACTGGACCTTGTGCAGGGCCTGATGGGCATAGTGCTTGAAGGCTTGTCCGATATGCATGAGTTCCTCCTCAAAGGCTCGTCTGTTTCTTTGTACCCACCCCGGGCGCCGGTGCTGTGAAAGATGCATTAAAAGATGGCTCGGAATGTGTGATCAGACGGGGAGGCGTTCCCTTCCGCAGCAAAACGCCCGCCACCCGAGGGTGGCGGGCGTTCGATTGTCCTCGGCTAGGCGATGGTGGCCTTGTCGCCCGTGGCGTCCGAGTCCTTGATGACCAGCGCCTGAGCGACCAGCTCGGCGATGTCCATGGTCGCGACCTCGGCGGTCTTGCCCTGGGCGTCCACGCCGTCCTTCATCATGGTCAGGCAGAAGGGACAGCCCGAGGCGATGACCTTGGGATTCTCCCGGAGCCCTTCCGTGACGCGGTCCTCGTTGATGCGCTCGCCGATCTTCTCCTCCATCCACATGCGGCCGCCGCCGGCGCCGCAGCAGAAGCCGTTCTCGCGGTTCCGCTCGAACTCCTTGACGCCGTTGGTGGACAAGAGGTCGATGATGACGCGGGGCTGCTCGTAGATGCCGTTGTAGCGGCCCAGGTAGCACGAGTCGTGGTAGATCACGTCCTCGAACGCCTTGGTCACCTGGATCTTGCCCTGCTTGAGCAGGTCCATGATGAACTCGCTGTGGTGCAGCACCGTGTAGTTGCCGCCGAACTGCGGATACTCGTTCTTGAGCGTGTTGTGGCAGTGCGGGCAGGCCGTGAGCAGCGTCTTGACGTCGTACTCCTTGAACTTGTCCACGTTGTACTGCGCCAGCTGCTGGAACAGGTACTCGTTGCCGAGCCGGCGGGCCGAATCGCCGTTGCAGCCTTCCTCCTTGCCGAGGATGGCGAACTTGATGTCGGCGGCCTGAAGGACCTTGACCAGGGCCTTGGCGACCTTCTGGCTCCGCTCGTCGAACGAGGCCATGCAGCCCACGTAGTAGACGAGCTCGACCGGACGGTTGTCCTTCTTGGCTTCCTCCATGGTGAGGACGTCGAGGC
>DATNQJ010000386.1:0-5079 GCA_036704085.1 Stenomitos sp. | reverse complement strand
CAGCTCTCGTTGTTCTAGACCCAAAACCACCCAAGGATTTCGGGCGCCCCGAAATAGCCAAAACCCTCGCCTTCCTGGACGATGGGGCGAGACCCCCGACGGAGCGAGGAGGAGCGATGGCGTTTCTCATTCCCCACAACGAGCCGTCCATGACGCTCGTCATGGATCTGCACGAAGCCCTCTTGATCGTCGACGCGCTCATGGAGCGCCGCAAGGAGCGCTTCGGCCAGCCCTTCCCCGACGGGGCCGAGGTCACCTTCGAGGACCTGGTCGCGGCGGTCGGCACCGAGGAGGATGCCGAGGACTTCCTGGCGATGATGGAGCTGGAGTCCGCCATCATCGAATCGCTCCAGGTCTTCGAGGAGGACGAAGAAGAGGGCGCGGACGACGACGAAGCGTAGCCGGGGTGGCGCTCCGGCCGCGATCGCGCTATCGTAGTAGCAGCCACAGGTTGCGCGACGCGAAAGGATCCCACCGCTATGAACGAGCTGGTGAACGGGGCCAACGCCCTGCACACGTCTGACTATATCGCCAAGGAAGAGCGCTATGGCGCTCACAACTACCATCCGCTGGACCTGGTCATCGAGTCCGGCCGGGGCGTCTGGCTCTACGACGTCGAGGGGCGGCGCTTCATGGACTTCCTGAGTGCCTACTCCAGCGTCAACCAGGGGCACTGTCACCCCCGCATCCTCGAGGCCCTCAAGAGCCAGGCCGAGCGCGTGACCATCACGAGCCGTGCCTTCCGCAACGACCAGCTCCCCCTGTTGTACGAGCAGCTGGTGACGCTGACGGGCTTCGAGCGCGTGCTGCCCATGAACACCGGCGCCGAGGCCATCGAGACGGCCCTCAAGGCGGTCCGCAAGTGGGGCTACCAGGTCAAGGGCATCCCGGCGGACCAGGCGGAGATCATCGTCTGCGCCAACAACTTCCACGGCCGCACCACGACCATCACGGGCTTCTCGACCGAGCCCAGTTACCGCGACGGCTTCGGCCCCTTCACCCCGGGCTTCAAGATCGTACCCTTCGGGGACCTCGCGGCCCTCGAGGCGGCCATCACCCCCAACACCTGCGCCTTCTTGACCGAGCCCATCCAGGCCGAAGCCGGCGTCTTCATCCCGCCCGCGGGCTATCTCAAGGGCGTGCGCGAGCTCTGCGACAAGCACAACGTGCTGTTCGTGGCCGACGAGATCCAGACGGGCCTCGGCCGCACGGGCAAGCTCTTCGCCTTCGAGCACGAGGGCGTGCGGCCGGACGTGCTGGTGCTCGGCAAGGCCCTCTCGGGCGGCTTCTACCCGGTCTCGGTGATGCTCACCAAGAGCGAGGTCATGGACGTCTTCAAGCCGGGTCAGCACGGCAGCACGTTCGGCGGCAACCCGCTCGCCTGCGCGGTCGCCCGCGCGGCCCTGTCGGTGCTGGTCGACGAGAAGCTCGTCGAGCGCGCCAACGAGCTCGGCACCTACTTCATGAACAAGCTCAAGGGCCTCGAGAGCTCGGTCATCAAGGACGTCCGCGGCCGCGGCCTCCTCATCGGCATCGAGCTCACGGAGTCGGCTCGCCCCTACTGCGAGCAGCTGATGGAGCTCGGTCTGCTCTGCAAGGAGACCCACGACACGGTCATCCGCCTCGCTCCTCCGCTCATCATCAGCCAGGAAGAGGTCGACTGGGCCTTCGAGCGGCTCCAGAAGGTCCTCGCCTAGCCCGCAAAAACCAGCGGCCCGCCTCCTGTGAGGCGGGCCGCTTTTTGCGTCGCAGACGGGTCGCTAGATGACCATGGCCTCTTCCATGCCATGGGCGCCCTCGCCGCTGAAGCGCTCGATGGAGAGGGCCGAGACGTCGATGCGGGGCTGCTTGCCCATGACCATGTCCGCGACCACCTCGCCGCAGGCGGGGCCGTGCATGAAGCCGTGGCCGCTGAAGCCCGCCGCCACCATGGCGTTGCGGAACTGCGGCAGGGGGCCGACGATCGAGGTGTGGTCCGGCGTGACCTCGTAAAGGCCCGCCCAGCTCGCCGAGATGGCGGCCTCCTCGAGGCGGGGAATCCGCGCGATGGCGGCCTCGACGATCTCGATGGTGAAGGCCTCGTCCACGTTGGTGTTGAAGCCGATGGGCTCGGCCTTGTTGGCCAGGCCGAGCAGCATACCCTTCGACTCCGGGTGCATGTAGATGCCCGAGCCGTTGTCGACGACCATGGGCCAGCGGGGGTCGACCCAGTCCAGGGGCGCGGTAGTGACGATCTGGCGGCGGACGGGCTCGACGGGGATGTCCACGCCGAGCAGGCGGCCGAGCTCCCCGGTCCAGGCCCCCGACGACAGGACGACCTGGTCGCAGGCGATGTCGCCCTGGGGGGTCTTGACCGCGAGGATGCGATCGCCCGAGACCTCGAAGCCCGTGACGGGGCGCTCCGCATGGATCGTCACGCCCAGCTGGCGCGCGACCTTGAGGTAGCCCTGGTGGAAGCCGTGCGGATCGGCCAGCCCGTCGATGGCGCAGAAGTTGCCGCCCACCACGTCCGACAGCTCGATCTCGGGGCAAAGCTCCCGCACCCGGTCGGGCCCGATGAGCTCCACCGGCACGCCGTGCTCCTGCTGGAAGGCGGCCGCCGCCCGGGAGCGCTCCCACTGCTCGGGGCTCGTGGAGACGAACAGGTAGCCCACCTGACGGAAGTCCACCTCGACGCCCATCTCCTCGCTGAAGCGCTCGAAGTGCTTGATGGACTCCAGGGAGAGCTGGATGTTGACCGCCGAGCTGAACTGCGCCCGGATGCCGCCCGCACACTTGGCGGTCGATTCCTTGCCGAAGAAGAGCTCCTTGTCGATCAGGACGACGTCCTTCATGCCCGACTTGGCCAGGTGATAGGCGATCGAGGCCCCGATGATCCCGCCGCCGATGACGACGACTTGCGCGCGTTCCATTGGCACTACCTTCTTCTCGTTTCCCGGCTCGGCTGGGCCGGCTCAGTCTACGAGCCAATTGTAACAGGGGGCGCACCGCATGACCAGCCGATCGAGGCGCTTTCGAGGAGCTGACAGGCAGCCGAAAGGGCGGTCCTGAGGACCGCCCTTTCGAAGGGATGGCGAAATGGCCTACCAGGACCCGTCGGTGGAGTCGTCTGCGGTGGGATAGTAGGGACGCGAGCTGATGTCCGGGCCCGTCATGTAGGTGGCGTAGGTCTCGTAGAGGGCATCCACCTTCTGGCGGTAGCGCGTGAAGGTCACGTAGGGCAGGGTGCCCTTCTGGGCAGCCTGCTCCAGGGTCGCGAGCGCCGCATCGGCCGCGGTCAGGGTCTGGGTGCTGCGATCGATCCAGGTCAGGAGCTGGTAGGGATCGTGCGGGGGCTTGGCGATGACGGCCGTGTCGATGGTCTGACGGGCCTTGGTGATCGCGAGGGCCTCCGGCGAGGGCACGGGAGGCTTGGGCGTCACCGGAGGCTTCGGGGTGACCGGGGGCTTCGGGGTGACCGGCGGCTTGGGCGTCACCGGAGGCGGCGGAGTCACGCAGCCGGCGTCGAGTTTGATCACGTCGCCGGGATAGATCCACCAGCCATCCGAGGTGCGCCGGCGGCCCTGGGCGTCCTTGCCGTCCTTGAAGATCTCGGGGTTGAGGCGCTTGAGGGTCGAGACGGGCACGCCCGTCTTGCGGGAAATCCCCTCGATGGTGTCGCCCTTGACCACGCGGTAGGTCTGGGGCGCCGCGATGGCGGTGGTGGCAGAGGCGACGAAGCGGTCCTGGAGCGCCGCGCTGATGATCGCCTCCGGCGTGCTCGCCTGGAAGGAGGCCGGGGTGCTCGAGGCGACCAACCGGGGGGCGTCGAGTGCTTGGATGGCCATGTATGTCAATCTCCCGTCACTGTCTTGAACGTCTTCTAGACAGGTTATGGGGAGGTTATAAGGCCTTCTGGCTAGCCTTGGCCGAACTTTGACCCAAGCTTAACCGTCCGTTTACTTAGAGCGGGTAGCGCTGGGCCTCGCTCACCGTGATGGCCGTGACGTTGACGATCTCGTCGACGTCAGCTCCCTGCTGCAGGACGTTGACGGGCTTGGCCATCCCCATGAGAATGGGCCCCACGGCCGTCTCGGCCCCTCCGACCCGGTGCAAGAGCTTGTAGGCGATGTTGCAGCTCTGCAGGTCCGGGAAGATGAGCACGTTGGCGTCGCCCTGGATCTCGGAGAAGCTGTACGGATCGGCCGACAAGGCATGGACCGCCGTATCTGCCTGCATCTCGCCGTCCACGGGCACATCCGGCAACAGCTCCTTGGTGAGCTCCACCGCCCGCTGCATCTTGCGGGCCGCGGGGTGCCGGGAGCTGCCGAAGTTCGAGAAGGACAAAAAGGCGATCCGGGGCGTGATGCCGAAGAACGAGGCGGTCGCCGCGCACCCGGCCGCGATCTCCGAGAGCTCCTCGGGGGTGGGGTCGAAGTTGACGGTGGCGTCCGACAGGAAGAGGACCCGGTCCTTGAAGACGAGCATGTAGAGGCCCGCCACGATGGAGCGGCCATCCCGCACGCCGATGACCTGCAGGGCCGGACGGATCGTCTCCGAGTAGTCGAAGGTGAGACCCGAGACCAGGCCGTCCACCTCGCCGTTGTGGAGCATCATCATGCCGTAGTAGTTGGCCTGGTGCATGAGGCGGGCGGCATCATGGTAGGTGACGCCCTTGCGGGCCCGGAGGGCGAAGTAGTCCTCGGCGTACCGGTGCCGGACCTCCAGGCGGTGCAAGTCCACGAACTCCGCCCCTTGCAGGGGCAGATGGAGGCGATCGGCCATCTCCCGGATCTTCGCGGGATCGCCCAACAGCACAGGGTGCGCGATCTTCTCGTCGAGCAGGATCTGGGAGGCGCGCAGGATCTTCTCCTGGTCGCCCTCCGGGAAGACCACCCGCTTGGGGGCGCGCTTGGCACGGTTGATGATGGAGCGCATGAGGCCGTGCACCTGGCCGAAGACCTTCTCGAGGCGATCGCGGTAGACGCCGAAGTCCTCGATGGGCTGGCGGGCCACCCCGGAGTCCATGGCGGCCTTGGCCACCGCCGGCGCGACGCACAAGAGGGCGCGCGGATCGAACGGCTTGGGGATGATGTAGTC
>DATNQJ010000385.1:0-3804 GCA_036704085.1 Stenomitos sp. | reverse complement strand
CTTCGCCTACCCGATGACCCTCGTCTGGGCGCTGCTGACCGTGGCGGTGGCGACGGGATTCTACTGGGTGGCCCGACGGCGCCAGGTCGCGATTCAGGCCCTCGAGGGCTAGGAACGGGTCGGCGCCCAGAAGGCCACCATGTCCTCCAACGTCTCCCGGGCTCGCAAGAGCCGGAACGGCGAGTCGCCTTCGTAGCCGAGCACCGTCGGCATGCCGCGGCTGCAGTGGCGGGACCACATGCCCATGGTGTAGGCGCCCACGTCCCGGAGGATCACGAGGTCGCCCGGAGCCAAGGGCGGTAAGGGCACGTCGCGGCCCAGGATGTCCCCGGAAAAGCAGAGCGGGCCCGCGATGGTCCAGGGCTCGAGATCTCGCTCCGGCTTCAGCCGACCGTCCGCATCGCAGACCAAGAGGTCGTGATGCCAATCCTGAGGGTTGTACGCCCTTCGCAGCATGAAGTCCGCTCCCAGGTGCAGGACGGCGATGCGCGTGCCTTCCACGTCCTTGACGTACTCGACGCGGCTGACGGCCCAGCCGCAGTTGGCCTGCAGGTGCCGCCCGAACTCGGTGATCAATCGATAGGGAGGCTCGAAGAGGCCCGGCACGGCCTCGCGCAGGGCCGACACGTAGTGTTGAACGCTCGGGGGGGCGTCCGACTCGCGGTAGGCCACGGGCAGGCCGCCCCCGAGGTCGATGATCCGGATCTGGGAACGGCCCAGGGAACGGTTGACCCGCTGAACGAAGTCAAAGGTGCGGCGGGCCGCCTCGACCAGCATCTCCAGGCTGATGCCCTGCGAGCCCACGTGGACGTGCACGCCCGTGAGCCAGGGGTAGCGCTCGAAGGCCTCCATGAGCGTGGCATCGTCCGGCCTGAGGGGCGTGCCGAACTTGGAGGTGGCCCCCGTCGTACTGGTGCTACGGATGCGGCCTTCACCCACCATGGGGTTCAGGCGCAGGCCGATGGTGCTGCGGCTCTCCATGGTCCCCCACACGGAGTCGATGCGGGCGAGCTCGTCCAGGTTGTCGGCGTTGAGATGGACCCCCCGGCTCAGGGCCAGCCGGAGGTCCGGCAGGGACTTGGCGGGCGAGTCGAAGATGATGCGCTCGGCGGGGCAGCCTGCTGCCACCGCGAGGGCGACCTCCTCGGCCGAGGCCGCCTCGAGGCCGGCCCCGAGCCCGACCACGAAGCGCAGGACCTCCAGGAGCGGGTTGGCCTTGATGGCCACGGCATGCAGGGTCGATGGGGGAAAGGTCGTCCGGAGGGTATGGAGGCGATCGCGCAGGCACCCGAGATCGTGAAGGACGAGGGAGGGATCCGCCTCCGTCAGGTAGCCTTCAGCGAGCGCGCGGCGGAGCACGGCGCTCATGGAGTCGGGGGACAATCGATCGGCGCTCATGGACGACCCTTCCGGCGGCCAAAGGGGCACGCGCGCTGAAGGGGCCGCCTGGTTCCAGCGCGCCCCTTCAGTATGACCCCATTTAGGCCGATTGTCAGGCCAGGACGGGCACCACTTCGAAGCGATGGACGTCGACGTAGCCATGATCCGTCAGCTTGAGCTCGGGAATGACCGAAAGGGCGAGGAAGGCGAGCGTCATGTAGGGGTGATCGACCTGGATGCCGAGGGCCTCGTGGGTCCTGGTCTCCAACCGCTCGATCCGCTCGGCCACCCACGCCATGGGCTGGTCGGACATCAGGCCGCCCACCGGCAAGGGCAAGCGGTCGACGATGACCCCGTCCTTGACGGCGACCAGGCCGCCCTGGCTCTCGACGAGCGCCTCGACGGCCACGCGCATGTCGGCGTCGTTGGTCCCCATCACCACCAGGTTGTGCGCGTCGTGGGCGACGGTGCTTGCGATGGCGCCCGCCTGGATGCCGAAGCCCGCCACGAAGCCCACCCCCAGGTTCCCGGACGCATGGTGGCGCTCGATGACGGCGATCTTGGCGACGTCCTGGCCCGCATCGGGCCAGATCTCGCCGCCTCGCACGGGCAGGTCGCGCTCCAGGGCGTTCGACCAGCACTGCCCCGGCACGACGCCGATGACCCGCGCCCGCGCCGTCTCGAGGCCGGTAGGGGCCGGGACGCGAAAGGCGTCCGGCGCCAGGGGGGCCACCTTGACCGTGTTGGTCACCGTGGCGGGCGGCATGCCCTGCGTGGCGAAGTGCGGCTGGCCATGGCGCGCCACCACCTGGCCGCGCTTGAGGACGGTCTCGATGGTGAGCCGCTCGAACCCGTCCGCGATGACGATGTCCGCCTGCCAGCCGGGCGCGATGGCGCCCACCCGATCCAGCTGGAAGTAGCGGGCGCAGTTGAGCGTCGCGAGCTTGACGGCGAGCACCGGATCCATGCCGTGGGCGATCGCCTTTCGCACCGCATGGTCGATGTGGCCATGCTGGAGCAGGTCGTCCGCGTGCCGATCGTCGGTGACGAACATGCAGCGCTCCTGGCTGGCGGGTGTCACGGCCCCGAGCAGATCCACCAGGTTCCGTGCGAGCGAGCCCTCGCGGATCATGACGTGCACGCCAAGGCGCAGCTTTTCCATGGCTTCCTCGACCGTGCGGCACTCGTGATCGCTCGAGATGCCGGCGGCCACGTAGGCGCAGAGATCCTTGCCCGTGAGATCGGGGGCGTGGCCATCGACCAGGAGGTTGCTGAAGCCGAGCTTGGCCATCACCTCGGGATCCCGGTGCAGGACGCCCGGGAAGTTCATCATCTCGCCCATGCCGAGCACCCGGGGGTCGGCGAGCATGGGGCCGAGATCCGAGCTCTTGAGGACCGTCTTGGCGGACTCGAAGGGGGAGGCGGGCACGCACGAGGGCAGCATGAGGTAGACGTCGAGGGGCAGTTGCTCGGCATCCTGCAGCATGAAGGCGAGGCCCGGCAGGCCCGCGACGTTGGCGATCTCGTGCGCGTCGATGATGACGGTCGTCGTGCCGTGCGGCACCACCGCCTGGGCAAACTGACTCGGGGCGCACATGCTCGACTCGATGTGGACGTGCCCGTCCATGAAGCCCGGCATCACCAGGGACCCGGTCGCATCGAGGACCTCGCGGCCCTCGTAGCCCGTGCCGACGGCGGCGATGCGATCACCCACCAGGGCGACGTCGGCGGCGTATATCTCGCCGCTCAGGACGTTGACGACGCGGCCGCCCCGGATGACGAGGTCCGCCGGGCGGTCCCCGCGCGCAACGGCGATGAGGGTCTGCAGGTCCATGGGTGCTCCTTCCAGTGAACGACGTTGTCCGCGGCTGTTATCATGGTGCCCCATCCAGCCAAATTTCGCACGGGTCATCGGAGGCACGTCGGCCCCCAACCTTTCGGTCGGGGGCCGACGGCGGATCCCTTGGGGAAGCCGCAAGCTTCCGGGACGCCTAGTAGCCGTCCACGCACTCGCTGAGATGATCGTAGTATTGCTTGGTCGAGACGGGGGCCTCGCCGCGCTGGGCGCTCACGGCCAACGTCTTCTCGTTGTTGGTATGGATGGCCGAGGCGACGGCCTTGGCGATCTCGAAGCCGAACTCGGCCAAGAGGTCGGGAAGGGGCTCCTGCTTGTCCTGGAGCTTGCTGACCGAGCGATTGATCTGGCCTCCGATCAGATCGACCAGTTCTGCTTCCGACATTAAGGTTGCTGGCATGCCTCATCTCCTGCATGGACGAGCCGCTTGGCTCAGAGTCTAGGATAGCGAGGCCCGTTTCGCTTGGGCACCGCGATTTCCACGGATATTGACGCAAAAAGGCGGACGGGTCGCAAGACCCGTCCGCCCGCGTGGAGAGGGAGCCTATTCGACGGCCTTGACCAGATCC
>DATNQJ010000384.1:0-2443 GCA_036704085.1 Stenomitos sp. | reverse complement strand
ATCATGAACATGAAGGGCTACAACGGCCACTACGGCCTCGAGCGCTACAAGATGATCGACGCCCTCAACATGGGCGCGCAGGTGCCCAACGAGGTGCTGGTGGCCAAGGCCATCGAGCTGAACGCGGACGCCATCCTGGTCAGCCAGGTGGTCACGCAGAAGAATCTCCACATCATGACGCTCACCAACCTGGTCGAGATCCTCGAGGCCGAAGGGGTGCGCAACCGCTTCGTGGTCTCGGTGGGCGGCCCCCGCATCACCCACGACCTCGCCACCGAGCTCGGCTTTGACGCGGGCTTCGGTGTAGGCTCCTACGCCGAGGACGTGGCGGCCTTCGTGGTCCAGGAACTGATGCGCCGCCGCGACGCGGCCCGCTAGCCAAGTCCTCGAAAAGTCCGCCGCGCGCTCTGCACGGCGGACTTTTCGGTCTCCATGCCTTTCCGAGGGGTGGCCGCCCGATTGACGGGGGAGCCTCCGTGCGACAGACTAGGGACGTCCCTGACCGTTTGTGCGCCAAGAGTTCTATGTCATCCAGCCACGACATCGTCGATACCCTGGTAACGCGAGAGACCCGGGCCGCCGAGCGCCGTATCGGGCTGCTCCGGGCCGGCCTCATGATCGTGATGTTGTGCGTCGTGGTCCCGCTGCGCGTCGTGCTGTACGGTCCCACCGGAGGCTCCGGCAACGTCGGGTGGGATGCCGGGGTGACGCTCTTCGGGTTGGTCGCGTCGGTGGCCCTGGGACGCTGGATGAGCCGTCCCACTTTCCCCAGTTGCGTACGGTATCTCGCCATCTGCCTGGACTACGGGATTCTCGCGGCCTTGATCGCCTCGCAGGCGGGCTCGGGTTACAACGCGGCCGCGCAGCAGTCGGTGGACACCTACGCCCTCATCCTGCCTGTCGGCATTGCCTTCACAGCCCTGTCGGGCCTCCGGCTCAGCAGTGCCCAGACCTTCCTCAGCGGCGCGTTCTGCATGGGCCTGATCGCCGAGACGCTCTGGATCGATACGGTCGTCCACGGGGCGCCGTTCTATCTCATCACGGCCCTCTTGCTGAGTACGCTCACCATCGCCGTCACCTTTGGCGCCAACCTGACCGTTACCAAGACGCGAAGGCTCATCGCCGAGGCCTCCGGATTCGATTCGGAAGCCAAGCGGGTCAAACGCGTGCTCTCGCGCTATGTCTCGGAGCCCGTGGCTGAGACGATTCTCCAGGACATGACCGACGGCGCCGGGGAGCGGCAGCGGGTGACCATCATGTTCGTGGACATCCGGGGCTTCACGACTATTTCCGAGAAGCTGGCGCCCGAAGACGTCGTGAGCCTCTTGAACCGTTACTTCTCGCGGATGGTCCGCGCGGTCTTCGAGTACGACGGCATGCTCGACAAGTACATGGGAGACGGCATGATGGCCGTCTTCGGGGCCCCGGTTTCACGGCCCGATCATGCCTACCTGGCCGTCCAGGCGGCGCTGCGCATCCGTGAGGAGCTGGTGGCGTTCAACCAGGAGCTCGCCGCGAGCGGCCGCTCGCCGATGGCCATCGGGGTCGGTATCCACACCGGGGACTGCGTCATCGGCAACATCGGGACCGAGCAACGCCTGGACTACACGGCCATTGGAGACCCTGTCAACACGGCGAGCCGTATCGAGAGCCTGACCAAGGAGCACGGGGTCGACATCCTGATCAGCGGGGAGACCTTCGCGGAGGTCTGGGATCGGGTCGAGGCCGACCCGGTTTCAAACGTCCCCATCCGGGGCAAGTCCCGCCCCCTGGACCTGTTCATCGTGCGGGGGCTGCGCACCACGGTGCCCGCCGCGGAAGTGCTCAACTAGCCCGCTACTCCAGGCCTAGCCGGCGGCCGAGCCCGCCGAAGAGTCCCCCGACCCGCTTGAAGAACTTGAGGGCCACCTCGCTGGTCGCCACGCCCCAGACCGTCGAGGCGACGCCCGCGACCCCCGAGGCCGTCAGCAGGGCCGCGTTGACCGGCGGCGGGGTCAAGAAGCCCGCCACGGCCAGGCCGGCGGCGGCCGAAGTCAGGGCAGCCTGACCGCCCTTCGAGACCATGTCCTGGGTGGTGGCATTCGGGTGCCGGAACGTGTTCCAGGCCTCCCGGACATCGAAGATGGCGAGCGGCACGTTGAGCAGCGGAGCCAGGCGTCCGATGCGGCCCGCCCAGGTCAGGGTCTTGCCCCAGCGGCCCCCCATCTCGGCGGCTTCCTGGGCGACCCTCGGCATGTGCCCGCCGGTCTCGATGGTCCGGGAGAAGCCCTTCCAGACGGCTTGCAAGGGGCGTGCTCCCGTCGCCCGCGCTTCGCGGTAGAAGCCCAGGATTCCCTTGTTGAGCGCAATTTCGGACGGGCGCCGCCGCGAGAAGAGCTTCAGCAGCCCCTTTCCCTCGCGGGCCTTGGCGAGCTTGACGGCCTGCCGCGCGCGGCTGGTCGTT
>DATNQJ010000383.1:0-13961 GCA_036704085.1 Stenomitos sp. | reverse complement strand
GCACGAACCGCACCCCCGGCAGCTGGTGCGCCTGGAGGGCCGCGGCGAACTCGGCGCCCCGGATGAACTTGGCGCCCACCCGTTCGAAGGGGCGATCGCCCACCCGGCAATCGATGTTGGTCGCCTCGAAGAGGCAGATGCCGGGGTAGAGCATGGCCGTCACCGGCGTCTTCATGGCAGGCGACGGGTTGACCCAAGGCAGAGCCGTCTGGTCGAACCACATGCCGCGGTGCCATCCTGCCACGGGCACCACCGTCAGGGAGGCCCGGATGCCGAAGGCCGAGTTGTAGAGGCGCGCGAGCTCGCCGAGCGTCATGCCGTGCCGCACGGGGATCGGGTAGTACCCGACGAACGAGGCGAGCTTAGGGTCGAGCACGGCCCCCTCCAAGGCGTTGCCGTTGAGGGGGTTGGGCCGGTCCAGGACCACGAAGGGAATGTTGGCGTCCTTGGCCGCCTGCATGGCCAGGGCCATCGTCGACTGGTAGGTATAGAAGCGCGCGCCCACGTCCTGGATGTCGAACACCAGGGCGTCCACGCCTTCGAGCATCTGGCGCGTGGGCTTCTTGACCGAGCCGTAGAGGCTGATCACCGGCAGGCCCGTCACGGTGTCCTTGCCGTCCACGATGTCCCCCTGCCGATCGGCACGCAGGCCGTGCTCGGGCGCAAAGAGCTTGACGAGCTTGTAGCGGGAGTCGCCGTAGAGGCGGTCGATGTCGCTCACCCCGGTGGCGTCGACGGCACTGCGGTTGGTGATGAGGGCGATGCGCTTGCCCTCCACCTGCTGGGGCGGGTTGTCCAGGAAGACGTCGATCCCGGGACGGACCGGGGGCAGAGACTTGGGCGCCGCACTTGCGGGACTCGCCAGGGCGCCTACGGCCAGCAACATGACGGCCAGTCGTCTTAGGGAATGCATCGGACCTCCTCTCGGGCGTTCTCGACTTATGCCCGAGCGCGTCCGGATCTTACCGACCGAGCAACCGATGCCGGAGGTCCCGCAGCACGGCCGCCTGCTCGGCCTCGGTGCGCGCGGTGGTGGTCACGCGGAAGCGCGTGGTGCTCTCCTCGGCGAACGCCGCGAACCAGCCCTCGAGGCAGGCCGGGTCGCCCGCGACGGGGGCGAAGTCGGTGTCCGCCACCAGGCCCGGGTAGAACTGCTGGGTCTCGATGGAGGTGACGTAGGGAAGCTGGCGCAGCCGTTCCAAAAAGGCCGTCAGACCCGGCTGGCGGGCTTTGCGGGCATCCTTGGCCTCAATCGGCTTGTCCGGCCAGGGCACGTCAGCGGGCTCCGGCAGCGAGTGGTCCGTCATCACGACACGCGACTCCTCGAGGGCAACGGGGAAGCCATGACATCATACCCAACCGTCGGTTACGTGCTGCGAGGTCGGTCACATCCGCTCGGGCAAGAGGTGAGGAGGCTCGGAGCCCTCCTGGGACGGCAAGATGAACCAGGCAATGAGGTAGAAGGGCAGGGCCACCCCGCCGGTCAGGAGCAGGACGGCCGCGATGAGGCGAATCACGGTGGGATCGGCCCCCAGGGTCTCGGCCAGTCCGCCGCAGACGCCCGCGATCATGCGGTCGGTGTGCGAGCGGTGGAGGCGATCCCGGCTCAGGTCGCTCGGCTGGGGGTTGCGCGGCACGATGAGCCAGCCCAGGAGGTACAGGAGGACGGGCGTGCCCACCCCCAAGAGGACGAGGACCACCAGGCCCAGCCGGACCCAGGCCGCGTCGACTCCGAAGTACTCCGCCATCCCGCCGGCCAATCCCGAGAGAATCCGGTCGTTGGGCGAGCGATACAGGCGACGCGGGGACTGAACGACAGGCAGCATGGGCTCCCCCTTTCGGCGTGCAGCGATCCAGGCGCGCCCGGAACCGCCGGCAGGCGGCTACCGTCGAGGGGCGCGGCACTGAGAGTATATCACTCGGCTGCCAAGTGGGCTTGCAGGGCTGCCTGGAAGCGCCGCCCCTCCTCGGATCCCTCGGGCGGGGCCCACGGGGCATAGTCCTTGTGCGTCGACGGCTCGAAGGCCCCCTCGATGAGCTCGTAGAGGGTGGTGCCGGACTCCAGGGCCACCACGCTGTGCCAGGTGCCCGCCGGGATCTCGACGCCCCAGCACGGTCCCTGGGGGGCGATCTCGACGAAGGAGGTGACGGTGCCGGCGTCGTCGAAGGTCAAGACCAGCGCCCGGCCCGTGAGGGCCAGGAAGACCTCGAGCTTCGCCGGATCCGCGTGACGATGGGGCCGTACGTAGGACTCCGGGGCGACGGCATTGAGCATGCGCTGGATGGGCTCGGCGTGGTCGTGATAGCGCACGATGGCCCGATGGCGCGGGGAGACCTCCGCGAGGCCCTGAGCCCGGCTCACCGCAGCCCGGTCGATGGGGCGCAGCGGCCCCGCAAACTCCAGTTTCATCGAAGACAGCCGCTCCTTTGTTTACATACCGATACAAACTTGTTACGTTTGTTTACGTCCAGCAGCACCAGCCGGTTCAAATCGCCTTCCTGAGGCGGTTTGCCGGGTCAACGAGCCAACTGATCCGGCTCACACTCCATGAAGGATGGTACCAGGATGCGTCGAGTTGCAGGGATGATGGGCATGGCGGCCGTGATGGCGGGCTTGGCGGGGTGCGCCACGGTGCCCGCTACGCCGACCACGGCCCTCTCCGCGCCTCGCGCGCCGCAGGCCCCCTTGGCGAGCGCGACCCAGGCCCTGCCCGAGGGTCCCAGCCAGGAAGCGACGGCGTCCATCCTCTATCGCAACCCGCGCTATCCGCTCCACTCGGATCGCTTCGAGTTTCGGACCGGCACGTTCCAGCCCATCGACGACGGCATGGGGCCGCGGGGCGACGTCTCCTTCTTCTACGACGGCGCCCAGTTCTTCGTGATCGCCAACTCGTCGGCGGGCAGCGATCGCGGCATCGCGCCCCAGACCGACGGCAGCTTCCGGCAGGGCCCGTTCCCGCTCACCCCTGGCGCGCGCTATCGCATCAAGACCCCCGACGGCCTCGCGTGGCTCGAGATCGAGCGCCTCGATCCCGGCACCATGCAGCTCACGCCGCAGCAGGGCTCGGGATCGGGCGCGGTCATCTTCCGCTATCGCCTGGCGGGCTAGACCCGCTCGGGTGCCGCCCGCATGCTCTGCAGGGCCAGCCGGCCGTCCTCGACGCCGCGCTCCAGGTAGACCTGCTTCAGCTCCGGATAGAACATGGCCGAGAAGATCCCGCCCGGCAGGGGCGCGGTCGGCCCGATGGGCACCAGCCGGATGTAACGCCGCTTGAGGAAGCTCGCCACGTCCTGGAACCCCGCCGCCTGGCAGAGCAAATCGTTGCGCGGCGTGCGCATGATCTGGCCGTCCAGATCCCGGTCCAGCACCTCGCGCATGGCCAGGATGCGCTCGTTGACCCGGCTGACGTCATGGAAGTTCTGGATCAGGTAGCGGCCCGCGATGATGGAGAACACCCGGCCGATGAGTTGCAGGTAGGTCGACGGCTCGCGCGACGGCTCGCCCACCACGGTCGCCGCCATCACCACGATGACGGTGTCCACCTCGGGGTCGAGCTCGAAGGCCTGGGTGATGGGCGAATTCTCGACCATCCCGCCGTCCAGGTAGAGCCCCGGGCGCTCCTTGCCGTGCAGATGCATCTTGGTGGCCGGAAAGACCATCGGCACGCTGCACGAGGCCGTGATGAGGGTGCGCATCCACTCGTACTGGTTGGCCCGCTCCTCGCTGGTCTGCTCCGCGCTCAGGCGGAAGGTCTCGTAGTGGCAGTGGCGGGCGGCGATGGTGTTGTTCTCGAGGGTGGTGGTCCCCAGCAGGTCCGAGACCGCGATCGAGAAGGTCACCGGCCGCACGACCTGCTCGGGGGGATGCAGGTAGGTGGTGAGCAGCTCGCGCAGGAAGCCGTGCGAGAAGATCGAGGTGAACCTCCCCAGCGCCAGCTCCCGGAAGGCCATCAGGGCATCGAGCCCCAGCTTGATCCACGAGACCTTCTTGAACGGATCGATCCCGATCCGGTGGAAGATGCGCTGGACCGAGGCCTCCCCCAGGCTGCCCGGCGCGAACTCGCCGGAAGCGGTGTAGAAGAAGTCCTCCAGGGTGGCGCGCGTCGTCCACAGGTTGATCAACAGCTCGTCGAGCCTTTCGGGCGTGAAGCTCCCCTCGGTGATGAGGTTGGTCACGTAGGCGCCGTTCAGGGCACCGGCCGAGACCCCGACGATCACGTCCGGGACGACGCCGGCCTCGGCCAGGGCGCGAATCACCCCCGCCTCGTACGCTCCCTTGATGCCTCCACCGCTCAGGACCAGGGCCGTCTTCCCCATCGAACCCTCCCCTCCTGACTTGGTGCCGTCTTCGGCTGGGTCCATGCTAAGGCGGGCGGGGGCCGGAGGACGGTGGTCAAAGTGACCGAAGTTTTTCTCTCGCAGCGTCCGTGACGCTCCGCTGGAGGGCGAAAGGCGAGGGGGACCTTCCTCGACATGTGGGCGATCGAGCGGCTAGAATGGAGGCGTCACGGCCTCCGGAGCACCTCCTAGGCCCGCGCATGTCGGCGCCTTGCCGCTCTGTGTCTCGCCCCCCGTCTTCTCAGCCGCTCTCGGGAGCTTTTAGATGCGCTGCCCCCTTTGCAACTCGTCCGACACCCGGGTCCTGGAGAGCCGGACCATCGAGGACGACACCTGCCTGCGCCGGCGGCGCGTGTGCAACCAGTGCGCCCGCCGCTTCACCACCTACGAACGGGTGGAGACCGTCCCCCTGATGGTCGTCAAGCGCGACGGCAGCCGGGAGCCCTTCGAGCCCCGCAAGCTCGCCACCGGCCTGATGCGCGCCTGCGTCAAGTGCCAGGTCTCGGCCGCCGCGATCGAGGACATCGTCACCGAGATCGAGGCCGAGTTGAGCCGCCGCCATCCCCGCGAGGCCCCCTCCAAGGAGATCGGCGAACTGACCCTCGCGCGCCTCAAGACCCTGGACGAGGTGGCCTACGTCCGGTTCGCCTCCGTCTACCGCCAGTTCTCGAGCATCGAGGACTTCGTGCGCGAGCTCATCTCCCTGCAGACCGCCCCCACCCTCTAAAACACGAGGATCCCCCCATGCTCGCTTCAGGCTCCTTGGAACAAATCAAGAAGCGCGACGGCCGCATTGTCGCCTTCGACCGCCAGAAGATCGTCCAGGCCATCATGAAGGCCACCCAGGCCGTCCACGGGGCGCACGCCTCCTTGGCCGAGGACCTGGCCGACCAGGTGGTCGCCGAGATGGTGGGGCACGCCGCTCACGGCCTGCCGAGCGTCGAGCTCATCCAGGACTCGATCGAGCGGGTGCTCCTTGAGGGCGGCCATGCGCGCATCGCCAAGGCCTTCATCCTCTACCGGGCGCGCCGCAGCCGGATCCGGGAAGCCAAGACCGAGCTGATGGATGCCGTCGAGGAGATCCTGTCCGAGGTCGAGCGCGACGAGTCCTTCACGCCCTGCTCGCCGAGCGAGAAGATGCTCAGGATCGGGGCGACCGCGAGCAAGGAGTTCTACCTCAAGCGATTGATCCCCGAGGAGATGGCGGACGCCCACCTGCGCGGCGACCTCCACATCCAGGATCTCGAACATTACGCCAAGGCTCCCAACTCCTTCGTCGTGCCGCTCGATCGCCTCCTCAAGGAGGGCTATCGCACGGAGCATGGCGTGGTGCGCCCGCCCAAGCGCGCCCACACGGCGGCGTCCTTGGCGGCGATCGCCCTGCAGGCCGCCCAGAACGACTGCTTCGGCGGCCAGGCCTTCGCGCGCTTCGACACGGCGCTCGCGGGCATCCTGCCGGACGAGACCGAGGATCTGGAGCTGGATCAGGCGATGGAAGGCCTGATCTACAACCTCAACATGCTGCACAGCCGCACGGGCGGCCAGATCCCGTACTCGACCATCGCCATCGGCCTCGATCCGTCTCCGATGGCGCGCCGGGTGGCCCATGCGCTGCTCAACGCCTACGAGCGGGGCCTCGGACGCGGCGAGCCCGCCGTCTACCCCAACCTGGTCTTCATGCACCGGCAGGGCGTCAATGCCCAGCCCGGCGATCCCAATTACGACCTGTTGCAGCGGGCCCTGGCGGTGGCGAGCACCCGCATGCAGCCCACCTTCGCCTTCCTCGACTCGCCCGTCAACCAGGCGAATCCGGAAGGGGTGACGTACCTGAGCGGCTGCGCGCGGCTGGAGGGCGATCGCCACGGCGCCACGGGCCCCGAGGGCCGCGGCGCGCTCGCCACGGTGACGCTCAACCTGGTGCGCATCGCCCTGCGGGCCCGCCGCGACGGGCTCGACTTCATGCCCCTGCTCGAGCGCCAGGTCCAGCTCGCCATCCGGGCCCTCTCCCACCGCTACCGGATCCTCGCCACGCTCAAGGCGCACGAGCTGCCCTTCCTGATGGGCGAGGGCCTGTATGCTGGCTCCGGCGACCTCAAGCCGCACGACGAGATCGGCATCTCCCTGCGCCATGGCCAGCTCGCCCTGAGCTTCGTGGGCCTCTCCGAGACCCTCGTGGCCCTGACGGGCGCCCATCACGGCCACTCCCCAGAGGCCCAGGCGCTCGGGCTCGAGATCGTCTCCAGGCTGCGCGCCATGGTCCAGGAGGCGAGCGACGACTTGGATCTCAACGTCGTGCTGTACGGCCAGCAGTCGGAGCGCGCGGCCTGTCGCTTCCCGCTCCTGGATCGGCGTGACTACGGGGTGGTGGCCGGGGTGACGGACAAGCCCTACTACACCAGCTCCTTCAACGTGCCGGTCGACGTCAGCCTGAGCGCCTCGCGCAAGATCGCCCTCGAGGCGCCCTATCATGCGCTCTGCAACGGCGGCCACCTGACCTCCATCGAGTGGGCGGCGCCGGGCGCCGATCCCGAGGAGCTTGGCGGGCTCATCGCCGAGATGGCGGCCTCGGGCCTCGGCCATGGCGCCGTGAACTTCCCGGTGGATCATTGCGGATCGTGCGGCTACCTGGGTCTCATCGCCGAGGATTGCCCGCGCTGCGAGGCGCCCGCCGCCTCGATTCGTCGGATCCGCCGGCTTGCCGGTTACCTGGCCTCCGTCGATCGGTTCAGCGAGGGCAAGCTCGAGGAGCTCAAGGCACGCCGTGCCAACGGTTAGAAGATCGAAACCTGATCCAAATATGTGACGGAGTTCGTTGACGGTGGCTTTACCGCTTCGCTATACTCCTCCGCAGCATGTCAACATCGCACACACGTTGGCACCCCGTTGACAGCCGAGGAGAAGTCCGTGGCCAAGCGCAAGTCCACTGCATCGCCCGCTCGATCTGACTCCGGTCGTTCGACGCGCTTGCTGTTATGGATCGGCGTGGTCTATGCTAGCGTGAGCCTTGGCCATCTTCTGCTCCAGGAGTATCGTCTCCTGTATCAGGGCCGGGTGCTCCGCGCGGAGTCGATCAGCACCGACGAGAAGTCCCGCGAGTTGCGCGCGGCGATCGAGTACGCGAAGTCCCCGGAGGGGGTCGAGCGGCTCGCGCGGAAGAACCTTGGCATGGCCCGGCCCGGCGAGCAGCCGATCCGGTTCGTACCGGACACCAATCACGCGCTGTAGGGAGCGTGGCGAAATGGCAAACGCAAGCGACTTAAAATCGCTCGCCCAAAAGGCTTGCGGGTTCAAGTCCCGCCGCTCCCACTAAGCACCACCAGGGTTTCCAGCCCTGGTGGTTTCGTTTGAGCCGAGCCGGTCACGGGGCGATCAGCGCTGCGTGACGTCCAGGGCCGCCCTGAGTCCCTTCGCGAGATCCGTGGTCGAGCCGACACCCCAGTAATGGAGGAACATCATCCGCGGCGATTCGCCGACCATGTGGTTGTGGATGGCCACGATGTTGATGCCGGCGCCGCGCAGGGCCTTCAGCACCCCCTGGAGCTCGTCCTCGTGCATGACGAAGTCCCCGTCCACCACGGCCTGGGCGTCGCTACCCACGAAAGCCGCCCAGGTGTTGACGCCCATGGTGTTGCCGACCTGAACTCCATGCATGGTCGTCGTGCGGCCGAGGGTGACCTTGTAGACCCCGTTGGAGAGCTCCCCCTTCTCGCCGAGAACACCCTCGATCGTCTTGGGGTCGAGCGTCGTGTTGGCCGGGGACAGGTTGGCAGTCGGCGTTTCGCCGCGCCCGCCACTGGTCGCACGGATCTTGGCGAGGACCTTGCCGACCGCTCCGGCCAGTTGCTCCTCGCTGCCCAGCCCCGCGAGGTGCATGAACATCACCCGGGGCGAGTCCCACAGGAAGTGGTCATGCAGCCCCGTGACCTCGAGGCCGTTGTCCAGCGCCACGCTCATGACGGTGTTGACCTGGTCCTCGGTCATGACCATGTCGCCCATCACCATGGTTCGGGCTCCGGCCTTCTGGAATGACGCCCACGAGGTGAGGCCCATGGACGGGGTCATCTTGACACCCGCGATGGTCACTTGCAGGTCGGTCCGCGGGGCGTTGACCTTGAACACTCCCTCCTTCTGGTTGAGGGTCCCCTTGTAGCCGGTGAGCAGCTCGATCCGGGACGTGTCGAGCCCGGACGCCGCAGCCGCCACCTGGAAGGGCGTGACGTTCCCCTTGGCCTCGACTCGCCCGCAAGCCGAAAGCATGATCGTTCCCGCCAAGGCCAAGGTGAGGGCGAGTCGGCGATTGCTCATGACGAACTCCTTACGAGGCGCTTGCCTCCAGCACCGTCAGACCGTCCGAATGGTAACTCCGAGGACAAGCTATGATCGGACGCCTGAAAAGGCCTTTCCTCGGGCCTCCGTGCGCCGCTTCCCCTTCCACCGGGCGCCAGATGTGCTACGGTGGTCCTTGGGAGCCTCTCTTCATCGCCTCAGGAGCCTCTTTTGTACGACGACATCGCCAAGCTGCGTGCCTTCCGACCTCAAGCCTCCGAGCCGACCTCGGCGTTCGGCGAGATCGAGGCCGTGCTCGACGCTCTACCCGAAGGCCCTCGCGCCCAGCTGCTCGCCGCGTTCCAGCGGATCAACGAGAGCCGTTCGGCCACCGAGGCGCAGGCCAAGTACTTCCAGGGACGCATGGCGTGGGCGCGCGAAGCGCTCCTGCGCCTTTACCAGGCCGCCAAGGACCTGGAAGAGCCGTGTGACTGCGAGGCTTGCCCCCAGTGCACCTTGACCAAGGCCCTCGATGCCGCCGATGACGCGCTGAACCACCTGCCGCAGCGCTAGCCCCTCCGGGTCAGGAGCGCCTCTTCCATGGCGTGGCGCAGCTCGGAGAGCTCGCAGGGCTTCACGAGGACCGCGTCGCAGCCCGGAATCAAGAACCCCGCCGACCACGAGACGATGGCCGTTTCACGGGCCCGCTCCAGTGCCCGGATCCGGGCACGGGCCTCGAACCCATCCATCACCGGCATCTGGGCGTCCAGCAGGATGACGTCAAACGCCTCTTCGGCACAGCGCGCGACCGCCGCCGCCCCATGCTCGACCAACACGGCCACGTGACCCAACTCGGCCAGAAGCCTGGCCGCCAGGTCCCGGTTCACCGGCAGGTCGTCCACCACCAACACGCGTAACTTCCGCATATCCCCATCCTAGCACCCGACGGTGTGAGCAAAGTCTCTCCCAATCTTCACGCTGCGTTCATGCTGGCAAGCAAGCGAGCGTGCTAACCTCGCGCTATGTTGCTCCGGATCCCGGTGGTAGCAGACGAGGCCCCCCGTGGGGACGATGAAGCCAGGAGAGCGCCCATGACCTGCCCGCGTTGCGGCAACCCCATGACCCTCCAGCAGCAGATCGACTTTCCCCAGGGCCCTCCGAAGCTCGTCTACGAGTGCATGCTCGGCCACATCCGGATCGCGGACGCCCCTGAACCGCCGCCTTCCTGCTGACAACTTGCTCAAGCCCCGGGCGTCCCCTTTGGCCGTCCCGTCCTTGAGGCTCCGCCAACCCGCCCCTAAGATGACGGGCGTGGCGGCGCGGGGACGCGCCCGAGCGTCGGCGGAGGGAGGCCCCTATGAGGAAGCTGGTCGCCATGCTCATGCTGGCCAGCGCGGTGAGCGTCACGGGGGGATGTGCGCAGCTGGTACGGGGCGGGGCGGTCGCAGCCCAGGCGGCAGCCCCCGTCACGACCGACGAGGAAATCGCCCTCGGACGCGCCGGGGTCCAGGAGCTGCTCAAGCAACCGGGCACCAAGCTCTACGACGATCCAAAGGTCAACGCCTACGTGACCCAGATCGGGCGAGAAATGGCCGCACGGGCGAACCGCCCGGAGCTGCCCTGGACCTTCTACGTCGTCGATGCCCCGGAGCAGAACGCCCTCTCCTTGCCCGGCGGCTTCATCTTCGTGACCACCGGCGCCCTGCGGGCCATGCAGAACGAGGCGCAGCTCGCGGGCGTCCTGGGGCACGAGGTTGGGCACGTCGCCGCCCGACACGGGGTGGATCAATTGAAACGAGCGCTGGTGGCCCAGGGGATCCTCATCTCGGCCCTCGGGACCAGCCCGCAGGCCGCCCAGATCGCGGGGCAGATCGCCGCCGAGCTCGTGCTACGTGGGTACGGGCGCGAGGCCGAGCTAGAAGCCGATCGGCTCGGGGCCCGCTACATGGCCAGCGACAACTACGACCCGCGCCAGCTGGCCGCCTTCCTGGAGACGCTCGCCAAGTCGGGGCAAGCCCCGGCCTGGCTCGCCCCTTTGGAGACCCACCCGCCGATCGAACAGCGGCTCGCCCAGCTCAACCAGGTCATCGCCAGCCAGCACCTCAAAGGCGACAAGCTCGACGCCCAGCAGTTCCTGACGGCCACCGCTCCCTTGCAGGGCGGCGGTGCGGGACACTAGAGCATGCGGGGAGTCGGAGCCCTGGTGGCGAGCCTCTTGCTGGCGGCTCCGCCGGGCGCCACTCCGCCCCCCGGAGGGGTCGGACCGGCCAGCGGAAACCTGACGGGCCAGTGGGAGATTCGCTTCCAGGGGCTCCCCCGGGGCTATCCGGCACGGCTCGTCATGCGACTCTCCGAAGAGCAGACCCGGGTCGAGGGAGAGGTGCTCGTGCCGAGGAGCCGGGCCTTCGTATCCGGCAAGATGCTGGGTCGTTTCTACATGGTCGAGGTACGCCCGGTCTCGGTGCCGGGCGCCACGGCCTCTTACGATCTGGAGCTGACGCTCGACCCGACCTCGAGCCGGGGCCTGGGAACCGTGCGCGCGCGCCTCGAGCGGGGCACCAAGCACAGCGAAGCCACGGGCCAGCTTGAGATGAACCGCCTGGAGACCGCCCCTGCGGCTCCCTGAGCAGCTTGATGTGCCCCACGAGTTGACGGCGGCCAAGCGGGCGGGTAAGGTGCAGTATGCTCTTCTTCAGCCAGCTCCAGCGATTGCCCATCGTCGACTCCCAAGGCCGCAAGCTGGCCTTTCTGCGGGATCTGGCGTTGCGGCGGGAAGGCGCCCTGCCGGTGGTGCATGGCTTGGTCGCCAAACGCTGGCCCGACCACCGGTGGCTCATTCCCTGGGATCGCATCGAGCGCCTGGAGCATGATCGGGTGGTCCTCAGGCCCGGGGTGTCCCTCGTCGAGTTCGACCGACCGAGCGAGAGCGAGGAGCTCCTGAGCGCCAACATCCTCGACCGTCAGGTGGTTGACGTCACCGGCGCCAAGGTCGTCCGGATCAACGACGTCCAGCTCGCCTTCCTGCATGGCCAGCTCCGGGTCATCGGGGTGGACATCGGGCCGTGGGGGCTGGCGCGGCGGCTCGGGCTCGCGGAGGTGCTCTCGGGCCTCTCCGGCACGTTCCATCTGAAGGTGCCGGAAGGTATCGTGTCCTGGGACCTCATCGAGCCCCTCAACGCGGAGGTCTCGGGCGTTCACCTCAAGGTCTCGCGCGATCGCCTCACGCGCATGCACCCGGCCGACCTCGCCGAGATCTATTCCGAACTCGGCTACGACCAGCGCTCGCAGCTCCTGCGCGAGCTGGACGACGCCCAGGTCGCCGACGTGCTCGAGGAGATGGAGCCCGACGAGGCCGCCGAGGTCCTCGGCGAGCTCGGCAACGAGCGCGCGGCCGACGTGCTCGAGGAGATGGAGCCCGACGACGCCGCCGACGTCCTCGGCGAGCTCTCCGAGCGCAAGGCCGAGCAACTCATCGAGCTGATGGACGTCGAAGAGGCCGAAGAGGTCCGCGAGCTCCTCGCCTACGAGGAGGACACGGCAGGCGCCCTGATGACGACCAACTTCGTCAGCCTGCCCACCCAGGCCACCGTCGGCGATGCACTCCACGAGCTCAAGGCCCAGGAGGCCGAGGTCGAGGTCTTTGCCTACGTCTACCTCATCGACGCCGACGAGCACCTCCAGGGCGTCGTCTCCCTGCGCGAGATGCTCGTGGCCGACCCCGCGAGCTGCCTCCTGGAGCTCTCGCCAGCCAATGTCTACCGGGTGAAGGTGGATGACGACGCGGACGAGGCCCTGCACCTCTTGGTGAAGTACGGCCTGTTCGCCCTGCCCGTCGTCGAGGACGGGGACCGGCTCGCCGGAGTCGTCACCCTCCATGACGCCATCGACTCGCGCGTTCCCGAACACCTACGCTGAGGCCCCGCATGCCCACTCCGGACCAGAGCCCCCAGGCCGAACCGCTGATCTCCATCCGCTTCAACAAGCGCCGCTGGCTCCTGCTCGGGGCCACCCTGGGCCCCGGCATCATCGCGGCCATCGCGGGCGACGACGCGGGCGGCATCGCCACCTACGCGACCGCCGGCGCCAACTACGGCTACGACCTGCTGTGGGCCCTGGTGCTCATCACCTTCATCCTCGCCCTGGTCCAGGAGATGTGCGCCCGCATGGGGGCCGTGACCGGACGCGGGCTCTCGGCCCTGATCCGCGAGCGCTTCGGGGTACGCTGGACCGCCTTTGCTATGATCGTGCTCCTGGTGGCGAATATCGCCACGGCCATCGGTGAGTTCGCCGGTGTGGCGGCCGCTGGTGAGGTGCTGGGGGTCTCCAAGTACGTGGCGGTGCCCATCGCGGCCCTGGGCGTCTGGCTCTTGATCGTCAAGGGCAATTTCGGAGTGGTCGAAAAGGTCTTCTTCGTCCTTGCCCTGACGCTCGTCAGTTATGTCGTCTCGGGCTTCATGGTCGGTCCCCCGTGGGCGCTCATCGCCCACCGCACGGTCGTCCCCACCCTGCACATGAACTCCACGTTCCTGCTGGTGCTGATCGCGACCATCGGCACCACCATCACCCCCTACATGCAGTTCTTTTTGCAGTCGAACATCGTGGACAAGGGGATCACCATCAAGAACTACGGCTACGCCAAGCTCGACGTGTTCGTGGGATCCTTCGTCACCGACCTCATTGCCTTCTTCATCATCGTGGCGACGGCCGCGACGCTGAACGCCCGGGGCATCCACATCGAGACGGCCGCCGAGGCGGCCCTGGCGCTCGCCCCGGTTGCCGGCAAGTACGCCACTTACCTGTTCGCCGCCGGCCTGCTCGGGGCCTCGCTGCTTGCCGCCTGCGTCCTGCCCCTGACGACGGCCTACGCGGTCTGCGAGGCGTTCGGATGGGAGACAGGCATCAGCAAGGGCTGGGACGAGGCGCCGTCGTTCATGGGCATCTACACCGCCCTCATCGTCCTCGGCGCGGGCATCGTCTTGCTGCCTAACCTGCCCCTGTTCCTCGTGCTCCTGGTGAGCCAGGACATCAACGGCATCCTCTTGCCGGTCATCCTCATCTTTATCCTCCTTCTGGTGAATGATCGGCGGATCATGGGCCGCTACGTGAACGGGCGGTTCTACAACGCCATCGCCTGGACCACGGCCGTCCTGCTGATCGTGCTGACGATCATTCTCTTGTACTCCTCGCTGCCGTTCTCGGTGCTCAAATAGGGGGACTGCGCCATCCGCCATGATAATCATGGCGGATCTTGCGTGGTTGCGGCCATGTTCGGGTAAGAGGAATACCGGGGTTCGACCCCTCGTTGGCTCGAAAGCCCCCGTCAAGAATTGACACCCTTTATAAAGTCTTCGTGAAGC
>DATNQJ010000382.1:0-4366 GCA_036704085.1 Stenomitos sp. | reverse complement strand
GCCTCTTACACCGCCGTCCGGCCCACCGCGCCGTCGCCCCTGCCAGAGGCCGCGGCCACGCGTTCCCTGGTGCTGGAGTAGCCCCGGACCCAGGCCCTGCACGGGCCTTAGGCTAAGGCTTCTGGATCAGCTCCAGTTCGTAGCCGTCCGGGTCGCGCATGAAGGCCACCTCGGACCCCGAGGGCAGGGTGTAGGGGCCGCTGATGAGCGTGGCACCGGCCTTCAGGGCGCATTCGATCACCGATTGAAGGCGGTCGACCCGCAACGCCAGGTGCATGAGGTAGGGTGGCACCTCGAACGGCCCTTGATCGGGATAGAACGCGAGCTGCAACTCTGTCTCCTCGCCCGGCAGCGAGAGGAAGGCCAGAAGGCTCGCATGGGGACCCGGCTTGCGCTTGCGCAGGACGTAGCCGAAGGCCGCTTCGTAGAAGGCGATCGCCCGATCCAGATCGGACACGCGGAGCTTGGTGTGCAGGTAGTGGACGCTCATGCTTGTTCTCCTTCCGGTCGCGCCTCGGCACAAGCCCAGCCGAGGTAGGACTCCAACCCGGAAGCGACGTCCAGGGCCAGGATCTCCGGCACCTCGTAAGGATGCACCTCCTGGAGCCTGCGGGTGAGCTCGGGCACTCGCTCGTTCGGCGTCTTGAAGATCAGGAGGGCCTCCGCGTCGTGGGTCACCTTGCCTTCCCACCAGTAGTAGCTCTCCACCTTGGGCACGATGTTGCAGCATGCCGCCAATCGCTCCGAGACGATTCGCTCGGCGATCGCGGGCGCGGCGTCGGCCGGGGCGGTCGACAGGACGACGTTGAGCACGGTACCTCCTTGGCCATTACGACGAAACGATGAGACAATCGGCCCCTTGCAAACCTTTAACAGGCGGATGATGCAGGAGGGGCCGACCAAGAGTATAGTGGAGCCAGCCAGCAGAAAGCCAAGGAGGCCTCCATGCAAATCTCGAACTCGATGGTGGGTGCGGCCGCGACGGCCGGCGGCGCGGCCAATGCCGTCGGCATCAGCGTCCTCAACAAGGCCATGGACGCGCAGCAAAGCCAGAACGCCCAGCTGTTGAGCAGCATTCCGCAGGCGCCGCGGCCCGGCGGCAGCCACGTCGACCTCTACATCTAGCGCCCGACACGACCTCTCGGCCCGCTCCGCCTCCGGCGGGGCGGGCTTCGCCTTTGGTGAAACGCCGGAGCATCGGTTGTGGCGACCCCGCGCGCCCTTTACACTCGCCCCAGGGTGACTCGGAGCTTGAAGGGAGGATCCGCCATGAAGAGCAGCGTGGTCGTGGCCAAACATCCCCTGCACCCCATGTTGATTCCCTTCCCCATCGGCGCGTTCGTCTTCGCCCTGATCGGGGACCTGGCCTACCTGGGCACGGCCAATACCTTCTGGTATGCCTTCGCGACCTGGTCGATCGGCATCGGCGTCATCACGGGCTTGCTCGCCGCCGTGCCGGGGCTCATCGACTTCCTGACGGTCGTGCCGGGCGAGGCCCGCCGGACGGCGAGCACGCACATGATCCTGAACGTCAGCATCGTGGCCGTCTTCGCCATCAACCTCGCCCTGCGCGCCTTCTCGACCGCCACGACGGGGGCCAACCACTGGCTGACGCTCGCCCTGACGATCATCGCCGACGCGGCCCTGGTCTACTCCGGGTGGCTCGGCGGCCAACTGGTCTACCACTACCGCATCGGCATCGAGGAGCGGGGACAGCGCGAGGAGGCCCGGCTCCGGGTCACCATGTCCCCGGAAGAGGCGCGCCGCGAGCAGCGCCGCTAGCCGCCCACCTCAGCCCCCCGGGACGCTCGACCCGGGGGGCTTTCGCATGAAAGCTTTGGATTTCTTTACTTGAGAATGGCTCTCAAGTAGGCTATCTTGAGAATGCAATTGAGATTCATTCTCAACAATCCCCATCGTCGCCCCGCTCGCATGGAAAGGACCCCCCAATGGCTCGCAAGCTTCTCGCCGCCCTCCCGCTCGCCCTGACCGCCATGATGGCCGTCGGCGCCCCGGCCATGGCGGACGTCCGCAACTTCCCCTACAGCTACCCCTACAACACGCAGGAGGCGGGTGAGCGCGAGATCGAGCTCTACACCAACCTCAACTCCGCCGGCAAGTTGAGCAATCAGCTGGAGCTCGGCTTCGGCGTGACCGACCACCTCACCATGTCGCTGTACGGCGTCTTCTCCAACCTCCATAACGACACCCGCGCGTTCGATGCCCTCAAGCTCGAGGGGCGCTACCGCATCGCCGAGCAGAACGAGCTGCCGGTCGACATGGGCGTCTACCTCGAGTACGAACACCCCATCCAGGCGGACGCCGGTGAGGTCGAGGGCAAGCTCCTGCTCGAGAAGACCCTCGGCAACTTCGTCGTCGACAGCAACCTGATCGCCGCCAAGGAGCTCGCGGACGAGCCGGTCTCGTTCGGGGCCACCCTGGGGGGGGCCTATGCCCTCAACGACGCCCTGAAGCTGGGTATCGAGACGCGCTACAACAGCATCGGGGCGGGCGACAAGTTCTATGCCGGCCCGACCGCAGCCCTCAACCTGGGCGGGACCCGCCTGGTGGCCGGCGTGTACTACGGCGGCAGCCAGGAGACCCAGGGCCGCCTCATCATCGGTCAGGAGTTCTAACCATGGACCGCGCGAGGGTGCTGGGAATCGGTATGGCGCTCCTCGTGGGCCTGTCGGGAGCTGCGATCGCAGCTCCCGCGGGCGATCGCCACTTCGTGGTCGGAAGCGGCAGCCAGGTCTCTTACCACGTGAAGGCCAAGATCGCGGGCCTTTTCGACGAGGCCATCGACGGGGTGAACTCCGAGGTGCGCGGCGACGTGCGCCTGGCCTTGGGGCACCCAGCCGGGTGGGCCGAGGCCGACGTGACGGCCTTCAAGTCGGGCATCAAGGGGCGGGATCGCCACGTCGCGCAGATCCTGGGCTTCCCCAAGACGCCCACCGTCCGCTTCGACCTCACCGACCTTTTGGAGTTCGACCCGTCTCTTCCGGCGGGCAAGGTGACCGGCGTGGGGACGCTGACGGCGAACGGCACGAGTCGCCCGCTCCGGCTTCCTTTGCAATATCAGCTCCAGGGGCCGATCCTGCGCATCGAGGGCGAAGCACCGCTCCGCTTCGCAGACTTCGGCATCGCCCCGCCCGTCATGGGCCTCGGGCTCAAGCGGGCCCCCGACGACCTCGTCATCCGGGTGCGCCTCGTGGCCACCGAAGACCATCCCTCGTAACTCAAACGCCCCGCCGGCCGGGATCCTCCAGGGATCCCGGCCGGCACGCTGAGAATCGTCCGCTTGCTGGGTAAACAGCCCATGTCGCCCGTCGCTTTCAAGGAGAGATGCTCATGCAATGCCCCGCCTGCCCCAACGCGTTGACCCCCGTGACGGTCGGAACCCTGACGGTGGATGCCTGCGAGGGCGGATGCGGCGGCCTCTGGTTCGACGCCTTCGAACTCAAGAAGGTGGACGAGGCTCATGAGTCGGCCGGCGAGCAATTGCTGAACATCCGCCGGGACGAGTCCCTGCAGGTGGATCACGATCGCCGCCGCAAGTGCCCCAAGTGCGCGGACATCGTCATGATGCGCCATTACACGAGCCCCAAGAAGCTCGTCATGGTGGACGAATGCCCGGGTTGCGGCGGCTTCTGGCTGGATGCCGGAGAGCTCGCGGCCCTGCGCGGCGAACACGCGACCGAGGCGGAGCGGGACCAGGCGATGCGGGAGCGCCTCTCGGAGATGTTCGATCCCATGCTCGAAGAAGCGAGCAAGCTCCGCGACGAGCAGCTGGAACAGTCCATGCGCCTGGCTCGGACCCTGCGCTTCATCTGTCCGAGCAACTACCTGCCCGGAAAGCAGGGCTGGGGCGCATTCTAACGAAAAAAGGCGAGCGGCGCGCTCGCCTTGTCGGTTTTAGGGGAGGCTCGACCGGAGGTCGGGCCTCCTATTTCTTGAGGCGCTCCTGGGGCGACCAGAGGCAGACCGGACACTGGATCTCCGCGAGCTTGAGCGAAAAATCGCGGGACTCGTGGGAAAACGAGTTGCCGCACGAGCGGCACGTAAAAGTCACGACCATTGCTTCAGCCACGCATGCCTCCTCTGGACGGGTGGGGCTCCTGCGCTCTTATACCCAGCCGCTCCGGTAAGAAGTTGAGGCAAGGCGCTGGGCTTCCGGAAGCAAGCTGCCGATAACATGGTAAGGACGGCCCTCGGCGAAAGGGGGAGGGGTATGAGCCCGCATGAGTTCGACTGGCAGCAATACCACCAGCGCATCCGTCATCTCGAGGCCCTGGCCGACGAGGTCCGGGAGTACTGCCATGCCAGCGACTTCCAGGACCTCATGGACGCCCGCCAGAGGCTCCGG
>DATNQJ010000381.1:0-7202 GCA_036704085.1 Stenomitos sp. | reverse complement strand
AGGGCCCATAACGCCTTGGCACTGATGCCCCTGGCGTTGGAGGCGTCCGCCGCGGTGCGGGCCGAGATGAGGGTGAGGCGCGCCGCCTCGCGCTCGCCGCTCTGGAGCTGCGCGAGCCCCAAGAGAACCTGCTGTTGCGGGACGATCTCGCGCACGCCGGTCTCTTCGGTCAGCGCGAGCGCCGCCTTGGCGTACTCCATGGCCTCGGAGAGCCGGCCCAGCTGCAGGAGCGCCTCCGAGCGATAGACCGCGACGGTGACCTCCAGGTAGCGGTTGTTCATCTCGCGGGCGAGCGCGAGGCCGCGATCCACCTCGGCCATGCCGGCAGCGAGCTGGCCCAGGTAGAGGCGCGCGATGCCCGCGAGCGTCACGGCCATCCCCTCGGCGTAGCGGCTGTTGGTCGCCACGGCGCCCTCGCGCGCGAGCTCGGCGAGCCGCAGGGCCTCCGGCACGTCGCCCATCTCGAAGGCGACGATGGCGAGGTTCAGGTGCCCGAAGATCAGCTCGTCGGTCTGACCGATCTCGGCGTTGATCTGCTGGCAGTGCATGAAGCACTCGTTGGCCTCGCGGTACCGGCCGAGGGCGAGGTAGGCGTTGCCGAGGAGCATGGTGGTGTCGTTGAGGCCGATCTTGTCGCCCAGCCCCTGCTTGAGGAGCAGGCTCTCCTGCAGGTACGCGAGGCCCTCCGCCTGACGCCTGGGGTCCGAGGCGAACAGGTAGCCGAGAAAGGCCAGGCTTTCGGCGAGGAAGAGCGGGATCTGGGCCTCGCGCGAGACCTCGAGGGCCCGAGAGAAGACCTCGACCGCGCCCGGGACGTCGCCGCCGAAGAAGGTGATGCGTCCGAGCGTCGTGAGGGCCCGCAGGAGCTCCCGCGGGGCGTGGGCCGCCTCGGCCACCTCGGCGGCGCGCTTCAGGGCCTCCTTGGCCGGATCGTACGCCGCGGCCGTCTGGTGAATCTTGCCGATGCTCGTCAGGATGTGCGAGACGAGGACCGGATCGGCCATGCGCTCGGCCAAGGGCAGGGCCTCGTCCATGGCGGCCAGGGCTTCCTTCTGATCGCCCATGCGGCGGGCGACGTCGCCCAGTCCCACCAGGTAGCGCAGCCGGCAGCCAGGATCCCCGTCGTCCAGGAAGCGGAGGCCCGCCTCGAAGTATCGGCGAGCCGCCTGGTTGGCGAACAGCTCGATGTTGCGCTCACCTGCCCGAAGGGCGAAGGGAACGGCTCGGGCGGGTTCATCCCCGGCGAGCAGGTGGCTTGCGACCGCGTTCAAGAGCGCCACGTCGGAGGGCTGGGCCTCGAGCTGCGGCAAGAGCGCCTCGGCGATGTGGCCGTGCAGCCCTCGGAGTTCGGCCTCGCCCAGGGCGCCCGCCACCAGGCTCGTGAACTGGTGCTGCGTGAACTCGTAGCCCTGGGGGCCGAGCTCCAGCACGCCCTCGGCTTCCAGCTCGCCAATGGCTTGGAAGAGGGCCTCGTCCCGGGGCAGGTCCGGGATGGTCGTGAGCAGGCCCAGCCGGGTCGCCCCACCCACCACGGCGACCACGCGGGCGACGGCCGTGGCCTCGGGGCCCAGGGCGTCGAGCTTCTGGCCGAGGATGCCGTGCAGGTCGCGCGGCAATGCGGCCAGGTTGAAGCCGCCCTCGGTTTGCCAGGCCCCGTCTTGCTTGAGCAGCAAGCCCGACTCGACCAGGTGGTGCAGCAGATCGTGCAGGTAACGCGGATTGCCCGCGCTGACCTCGAGCACCGGCTCGAGGAACTCGGGGGCGAGCTTCTCGGTGCCGAGCATCGAGGCGATCATGCGCGTGGCCTCGCCGGGAGCGAGGTTCTCGACCTCGAAGCGCTCGGCGGGCTCGGCCGATAGCGTCCCGCTCACGAGCACCAGCCACAAGGCCGCCTGCCGGGTATTGCGCAGGAGGTGATCGCAGAGCTCCCTGGAGGGCTCGTCGAGCCACTGGGCGTCGTCGACCAGGAGGACCAGGCCCTTGGTGCGAGCGATCGCCCCCAAAACGTCCGTGACCGCCCCCTGCAGGCGCATCTTCTCCTGCTGCGGCTCAAGGGCCTCGGGCGCCTCCACTCCGAGCTCGGGCAAGAGGCGCGAGAGCACGGGGCCATGGGCCTCGAGCACCTGGGGACACAAGGAGCGAGCCAGGGGCAGGAGGGCGCGCAGGGCCTCGACGATGGGCGCATAGGGCACGGCATGCTCGGGGGCGCGCACCGCGGCGGTCGCCTTTTCGGCGAGCTGAGCCACCAGGTGGAATTCCTGGCTCAGCCGGGTCTTGCCCGTGCCCTCCGGACCCTCGACGAGGACGAGCCCGCCGCCCTCTTGCAGCAGGGCCTCGAAGCGCTCAAGGGACTCCTCGCGCCCGATGAACGAGGGCGAGAGCAGGGTGGTGCCGACCTCTTCGGCATCGTAGCCGAGGGCCTCGAGGACCTCGCCGGCCGACTGGAAGCGGTGGAGGGGATCCTTGGCCATGAGGCGCGTGACGATGGCCGCGAGTTCGGGGTCGACGTCCGGGAGGGCCGGAACGGGCGCCTCGAGGTGGCGCTTGATGAGGTCGATGGCGCTCTCGGCCTGGAAGGGGGGAACGCCCGCCAGGAGGTGGTAGGCCACGGCTCCGAGCGAGTAGAGGTCCGCACGCTGGTCGACCCGACCGCCGCGCGCCACTTCGGGCGCCAGGTACAGGAGTGTCCCGCGGATCGGACCGCCCGCCCGGCCGGCGCGCTCCATGAGTCCGAAGTCCATGAGCTTGACCTGCCCGTCGGGCGTCAGGCGGACGTTCTCGGGCTTGAGGTCGCCATGCACGTAGCCCTGGGCGTGGATGAAGGAGAGCGCCCGGCAGAGGCCCGCCAGGATCTCGCGCACCTCGGAGGCCGGCAGGGGCAGGGCCTCGTCGAGACCCCGGCCGGCGACGATCTCCATGGTGAAGTAGGGGGTGCCGTCCTCCAAAGCGCCGTAGTCGTAGACCTCGACCGTGTGGGGGTGGCGCAGGCGGGTCATGATCCAGAACTCGTGCTTGAGCTGCTGGAGGGCGCTCTCGCCGGTGCCGTGCACGGCCTTGAGAGCGAGATCCCGGTCGGTCACGGTGTCGCGGACCGACCACACCTTTCCCATCCCCCCCTCTCCGAGCGAGGAGCGGATCTCGTAGCGATTGGCGATGGCGTTGGGCATGAATGGGCTCCGATGCTGCGGGGCAACTCGTGTCAATTAAACCCCAGCGACGGAGGGTTTAATCCAGTGGCCGCCACTGTCCGCCGATGAAGTACTGCGTGTCGTTGGTGCTCAGGGTGCGGATCCAGGCGGCGGTGATGACGTATTTCTGGCCCCACCAGTCGGGATAGTAGGAGGCCGCAAGGCGCAAACTGAGGGCTGCCGGGTCGTAGACCTCCCCCTTGACCTCCAGGTTGTCGGCAGGCAGCCAGTCAAGGCCGATGCCGATCTTGCTGCGCACCATGCCCAGGTGGAAGCCGAGGCCGTCCCGGAGGAAGTCCGGCTTGCCCCAGGTCACGTTCCAGACGTTGTCGTCGCCGATCCCCTCGACGCCGATCTGGAAGGCGTCCGCTGGCATGCGCAGGCCGAAGTTGAAGTTGCCGTAGCCGTAGGACTTGGCCGCGGGCTCGCGCTGCACGCCCATCAGGTCGAAGCGCGGCGAGAGCCGGGGCGGGTTGAGGGCGATCGTGCCCACCTGGGTGACGACCTTGCGCGAGTTGGCGACCAGGTCCTTCATGTCGGCCTTGAGCTTGGGATCGCTCGAGAACAGCTCGACCTGGGTGGCGATGCTCTCCAGGCGGGCCGTGATGCTCTTGATGTTGGCCAAGGTCGCCTTGGCGTCGGACACCTGGTCGCCCCCACCCGAGAGCGCCTGGTAGCTCTTCTTCAGGCCGCCCGAGAGGTAGCGCAGGTCCGCGATGATGGCCCGGAGGTCCTCGGCCGAGAGCGAGCCCGCGAGGTTGTCGGCGTTGGCCACGAAGCCCTGGGCGGAGACGGCCACCGCGTCGGTGTGCTGGATGAGGGAGCGCAGGTCGGCGAAGGCATGCTCGAAGTTCTTCATGCCGTCCTTGAGCGCGAGCTTGGTCTCGGGGGCTTCTGCGATCTCACGCAAGGCGACCACGGCCTTGTTGGCCTGGTCGATGGCATTCTCGAGCCGGGGCAGGCTCTCGCCGTAGACGGTGCTGTCGGCCACCACGAAGCGTGCGGGCTGCCTGGAGTCCTCGGGCGGGAAGATCTCGAGGTTCTTCTCGCCGATGATCCCCTTGTTGAGGATCTTCCAGTGGGAGCCTTCCAGGATGCGGGTCTGGGGGTTGGAGATCTCGAGGTCGACGACCACCGTGCGGTCCTGGGGATAGAGGGCCGTCACCCGGCCCACCTTGACGCCCATCAGGAGTACGTTGGCGCCCGGCATCAGGCCGTTGACGTCGCTGAAGACCGCCCGCAGCTTATAGCCCTTGGGGCGCAGGGACATCTGGGTGAGCCAGCTGAGGCCCACGACCAGCATCACCAGGGCCACCACCGTGACCAGGCCGACCTTCGCTGCGGCTGAAAGCTTCAAGGCGTCCCTCCTGTAGGGCTATTGTAGCGCGCCGGGACCCGGGTCGCCACGCAAAAAGGACGAAATGATGGGCTCGGTGGTGGCGCGCATCTCCTCGGGAGTGCCGGCTCCGACCACCTTGCCCTGGTGGAGCATGACGATCCGGTCGCCGGTCCGGAAGATCGTCGAGATCTGGTGGGTGACGACGATGGAGGTGGCGCGGGTGTGGCGGGCGATGTCCACGATCAGGTCCTCGATGACGGTCGAGGTGATCGGGTCGAGGCCCGTGGTCGGCTCGTCGTAGAGGATGAGGGCGGGGTTGCGGGCGATGGCGCGGGCGATCGAGACCCGCTTCTGCATGCCGCCGGACAGCTCGGACGGATAGAGGTGGCTGGTCCCCGAGAGGCCCACGACCTCGAGCTTCTCCTCGACCACCGCCCGGATCTCGGCGTCGGTCATGGTCGTGTGCTCGCGCAGGGCAAAGCCCACGTTCTCGCCCACCGTCAGGCTGTCGAAGAGGGCTGCCGACTGGAAGACCATCCCGACCTGGTGCCGGAACTTAACCCATTCTTCGGGCTCTTGCCGGGTGAGGTCCTCGCCGTTGCAGTAGATGGCCCCGAGGTCCGGCTTCATCAGGCCGATGATCATGCGCAGGATGGTGCTCTTGCCGCAGCCGGACGGCCCGATGACGACCGTGGACTTGCCGGCCTCGAACTCGCAGGAGACGCCGCGCAGGACCGGCTTGGGACCGAAGCTCTTCTCGAGCCCGTCGAGGGCAATGTGCAACGCGTCGCCCATCAGGGGGCCGTCCCCGGGAAGAGGAGGGCGGAGAGGAAGTAGTTGAGCACGAAGATGGTGATGAGGCTGAAGACCACCGAGTCGGTGGTGGCCTTGCCGACCCCGCGCGCGCCGGAGGTGGTCGTGAGGCCCTGCTGACAGCCGATGAGCCCGACCATGAGCCCGAAGATGCCGGCCTTGAAGAGGCCGCGCAGGATGTCGCCCGCGACCACCAGGTCCTGGAGGCTGCTGGTGAAGAGCGTGGGCGTGATGCCCTTGACGCCGACGGCCACCCCGTAGCCGCCCAGGATGCCGATGACGTCCGCGAGGAAGGCCAGGATGGGCAGCATCAGGGTGCAGCCGAGCACCCGGGGCACCACTAGGTAGTAGATGGGGTCGGTGGCCAAGGACGTCATGGCGTCGATCTGCTCGGTGACCTTCATGGTGCCGAGCTCGGCGGCGATCGCCGCCCCCACCCGGCCCGCGATGACGACGCCCGTGAGGGTGGGGACCAGCTCGCGCACCAGGGCGATGGTCGAGACGCCACCGATGACGGAGGTGGCGCCGTAGCGGATGAACTCGTTGGAGATCTGGAGGGTGAAGACCATGCCGACCGAGACGGCCGTGATGAGGGCGATGGGCAGGCTCTCCACGCCGATGAAGGCCATCTGCTGGAAGGCGTTGCGCCAGTGGATCCGCCCCGAGGCGACGAGTTTCATGACCGATCCGAACAGCAGGACGAAGCCCCCCAGTCGCTCGAGCGATCCGAGGGCCTTGTTTCCCACACGTTCCAGAATCGACTCGACCCGCATGGCCTCCCCAAAGCGCGCCACAGGGCAATTTGAGCCCTCGCGAGAAGGATCTTACCACACAAGAGGGGGCCGTACCCATGTCACCCGGTGGGTGGCGACGGCCCCTCCGCGCAGGGCTTCCGAGCTCCACCCTACCGCACTTCGATTAACGGCTGGTTACCAAAGTTTATCCTGCCGCTAACCGATTGCCGGGGGCCATGATCCGATAACTCCCGACAGTGAGGAGGCTTTGGCATGACGACCATTGGCTCGGTTCCCGCTTCGCGCCCGGCAACGGCCGCTCCACTCTCTGCTCGAACGACGGCCCCCACGGCGGCCGCCCGAATGGCGTCAGACAGCGTCCAGTTCTCGCAGCCGGCTCAGCCGTGGCGCCTCAGCACCGGCAATCATATCGCTCCGTTGGTGGATCGCGAGCAGGTCATGGCCGCGGTCATGGATACCATCCGGGGAGCCCAGCGCACCCTGCAACTCTCAAGCTACCTCTTTGGGGGGGAGGTCTCCCAGGAGATCGCCGAGGCCCTGGTGAAGCGGAAGAAGGCCGGGGTGAACGTCCAGGTCCTCCTGGATCCGAAGCTCTCGCAGGTCGGCCAGGATGACGACGGCAAGGCGATCGCCTACCTCAAGGCCAATGGCATCGACGTCCGCACCTACCCGGTGAAGAAGATCAACGAGGGCGAGTCCCGCTGGAGGCAGGGCAACGCCATCGACCATGCCAAGGTGCTCGTGGCTGACGGCAAGCTGGCCCTGGCGGGCGGCATGAACCTCTCGGACAAGGGCGTCGAGGCCCATGACTTCATGGTCCGGATCGAAGGCATGGGGGCCAGCCAACTCGGCGAGACCTTTGACGAGGACTGGGCGCTCTCGGGCGGCAAGCTGGCTGAGAAGTCTGGCTTCCAGCCCCCTACGGCCCCGGGGGACGGAAGCGTGACCATCTCGGAGAACAGCCCCTCGCGCCACAACCTCGCCCCCTTGGTGCTTTCTGAGATCGGGCAGGCAAAGCGCTCGATCGCGGTCGAGGCCCTCTTCCTGGACCACCCCGACTATCTCCAGGCCCTCATCGACGCCCACCAGCGAGGGATAGACGTCCAG
>DATNQJ010000380.1:0-2703 GCA_036704085.1 Stenomitos sp. | reverse complement strand
ATCGTCGTTCTTGAGCGTGATGCGGCCCGTCTCGAGGACCTTGCGGTGGACGTCCGGATCCGGCAGGCGCGAGATCTGCGCGAGCTTCGAGATCTGGAGATCCTGGGCGGCGGGCAGCTGATCGACGTCCACGCCCGCCTTCTCGATGACCTCGCCGACCTTGGCGAGCTGGTAGATGAAGCTGCGGCTCATGCGCAGCTCCTTGCTCTTGATGTAGGCCTCGAAGGTGTCGTAGCCGAGGTTGCGGTAAAGCGCCTGCGAGCGGATGCGGTGCACCAGCTGCGCGATCTTGGTGACGTGATCCTGGAAGATGGTGAGTAGATCGTTGAGTTGCTCGTCCGCATCCTTGGCCGGCGTGTCGTTGGCCGGGTCGATGGGCGGCAGCTCGCGACCGAAGGGCGCGGGTTTCTTGGGGGCCGGCACGTCGATCTCGAAGGGATCGGCCGTCTCGACGGGCAGCTCTTCAGGGGCCTCGGCCTCGGGAGCCGTTTCAGCGCCTTCCGGCACCAGGTTGATGGTCTCGATCTCCAGCGCGTCGTCGTCAAGCATCTCGGGAATCCTTCCAATACGGGGCCTACCGCCTCCATCTTAGGTTTTGCGTGGCGCTTCGGCAAGCTCTCCCTCTTCCATGCCGGGCCGCAGGCCCTTAGAATCGAAGGACTTCCTGCTATTTGGAAAGGCTGCTGCTATGACAACCGATCTCGCGCCCGCGCGTGCTCCGCATGACGCGGACTACGCGACGGGCATCGTGCCGTTGGCGGAGCGCAAGGGCCCGCTCTTCATGGGGCTCTTGTGGATCACCATGGTCACGGGCCTCAGCACCCTGAGCCTCGGGGTGGGCTTCTACCAGAAGGGCCTGACGCTCGTGCAGACCCTGCAGGGCTGCCTCGGCGGCGCCCTCATGCTGCTTTGCTACACGACCGGAGCCGCCTACCTGGGGGCCAAGACCGGCCAGACCTACGCCCTCTTGACCCGCACCATCTTCGGGCGGCTCGGCTCCTACGTGGTCTCGGCCATCATGGTCGTCATCTCGCTCGGCTGGTACGGCTTCCAGGCCGAGTTCCTGGCCAAGCTGCTCGACCCCCTCCTGGGCTTCGGCGGGCACCTCTTGGTCCCGACCATCGTGTGCGCGGTCCTCATGGGCGTGACCAACTACTTCGGCTTCACCGGGGTGGCGGGCTACGCGCGCTTCGTGGCCGCCCCGGTGCTCCTGGTGCTCGTGCTGTACACGGTGTGCAAGGCCTTCGGCTCGGCGCCGCCCGAGATCCTCTGGGGGCCCTCCCATGCGCCGGTCACCACCACCGTGCTCGCCGCGGCGGGCGTGGTGATGGGCTTCGGCATCTGGGGCAACGAGCCCGACTTCTGGCGGTTCGGTCGTCCACGTTTCAGCCAGCCGATCCTGCCCCTGGGCCTGGCCATGGCACTCGGGCTGGTGCTCTTCCCGGCAGCGGGCTGGGCGTTGGCGGCCATCGGCGGGGCCTTCGACGAGGGCTCGTCCGCGGCCTTCCTGACCCGGTTCGCCCTGGGCGGCATGACCCTGCTCGGCGTGGCGGTGTTCGCCATCGCGCAGGTCAGCAACAACGACCCCAACCTCTACGAGGCCGTCAACGCGTTCGAGAATGTCACGCAGTGGCCGCGGCGGCCGGTAGTCCTCCTCCTGTGGCTACTCGGCATCGGCACGGCGGTCATGCTCAGCCGTCTTACGGATGCCCTCTTTCTGGTCAGCGGCATCACGAGCGTTTTGGTCCCCACGGCGACGGTGCTCATGATGGCCGAGGTGTTCTGGGTGCCCCGTTGGTTCGGGCTCCAGCGCCCGGTGGACTGGGTTCCGACCTGGAAGGAGACGGCCTGGGCCAATTGGCCGGCCATCTTTGCCTTGGTGGTGGGCGCTCTGGTCGGCGTCTACACCAACGGCACCTTCTCGGGCTTCGGGCCGGGCTTCGTGGGGATTCCCCCCTTGCAGGCCTGGGGGGCGGCCCTGGTGGTCTATCTGGGGTCTTTGGCCCTCCTCAAGCGTCATGCGGGTCTCTTCGGCCTGCCCGAGCGCTCCGGTCCCCCCTCGAACCAGAACGCCTAGGCCGAGCGTCAGGACGCCGCTCCGATGCGCCGGACGAGCTGGACGTGCTCGTTTGGCGCCCCATCCGGGATGATGATGGGTCGCTCCTCGTCGTCCACCAGGACGCTCGACTTCTTGGCCAGGACCACGAAGGCGATCGCTCCCAGCGCATGCAGGGCGAACCAACTGATGAAGACGGTGGTCATCGCGGACCTCCTTGCCCCTCCTTTGATCGGTCGCATGGGCCCCCTTTTCGTCGGGCTTCGATTCATGAGTGTCTGGCGCGATGCGGGTCATGTCGTTGCTTCATCATCCCACGCTCCCCTGATGGGATCCTCGGCGAAACGACCGGTTGCTCCCGTCCCTTCGGACAAGCAAGACAAAGCCTTCCGGAGCCCGTCCCGAAACCAGGCGTGGAAAGCCGGGGGCCGCCTTCAGCGGTTTGAAAGAACAGTTTCGGGAAGCGCTCACGGGTGATAAGATCGGGGTGTTGGCCGTGCGATCGCCCTTGGGTCCTGTGAGGGCCGCGATCGCGACGTATGTGAGGTAGCAGATGGAGACGATCTTGCCGGATCAGGGGGGGCACTTCGGGCCCTTCGGGGGACGCTTCGTGCCCGAGACCCTGATGGCCGCCCTGGAGGAGCTCG
>DATNQJ010000379.1:0-9305 GCA_036704085.1 Stenomitos sp. | reverse complement strand
CGAACAGGAAGCTGCCGTCCGGCTGCCGCGCCACGTTGAAGAAGGTGCTGCGCAACCCGAAGGCGAAGCGCAGCTTCTCGCCTGTTACCTCGACCTGCCCCTGGCTGCCCACCAGCCGGGCGCGCTTGACCCGGCCCGAGAAGGTGCGCTCGAGGGCAATGATGTCCTGCAGGTCGCCGATCGACGCCCCGAGCTTGGCGATCGCCTGGGGCAAGGCGCCCCCCGCCGCCGTGAAGGTCCACGTGTAGCGCGGGCTGCCCTGATCGAAGTCGGGGACCGACTGCAAGTAGGGAACGGGCCGACCCCACACGTCGCCCGCGGCCTCGGTGTAGCCGCCGGAGCAATCGCTGTACAGGGCGTCGATGGGAGCTCCCTGGTACGTGAGGATCTGGCCGCGCGTGTCGTCGACCGCCCTGTTGGTCGAGGGCTTCTCGAGGTTCACGCCGCCGTAGACCTGACTGACGACCGTGGCCTTGAGGTCGTAGCCGAGCGAGGCAAACTGGCCTAGCCGGCTGATGGCATAGGTGCGGGCCGCGACAGCCTGGGCCTTGAGGGCCTCGGGATGCCAGCTGGGGATCACCTCGCCCGGCACCACGCCGTACAGGTACTCCTCGAGGGGCAGCTCGTTGACCACCGTCAGGCTGCCGCTGCCGGGGCGCACCTCCAGGTCGCCGCGATAGGGCTTGGTCCCGACCATGAGGCGGTTCTCGGGGGCCGGGGTCGCGGCCCGAAGCCTCAGGGGCGTCTTGAAGGCCAGGCGGTTGCCGTCGGCCAGGGCGACCTCCAGGGCGCCGTTGTTCCAGGCGAAGGCCACCGGAGTCCGCGCCGAGATCCGTGCCAGGGTCGTCTCACCGTCCAGGAGCACAGCGTCGACGTTGGCCGAAAGCGTGGCCGCCGGCGCGGCCTCGACGATCCCGATCCGGATCGGGCGTTCCGCCTGGGCCATGGCCGGCAGCGCCCAGCAGAGCCAAATGAGGAGTCCCCACCACCCGTTTCGCATGTCTTCCATTCCTGTCGCGCGTCCCGCGCCAAGGGCACATGGCACCATACCCCGTCAGGGGGCATTCCTGGCATGGAGACGCACCTCGACGCACCGGAGCCCCCGAGCTATCATGGGGCCATGCCGACCCAGCCGCTCGAGCGCCCACGTACCGAACGCAAGCACGAACCTTTCTACAAGGTACTGCTTCACAACGACGACCACAACGCCATGGATCACGTCATCATGGCGATCGTGAAGTCGGTGCCGCAGATCAGCACCGACCGGGCCGTGGAGATCATGTTCGAGGCCCATTACCGGGGCACGGCCCTGGTGACGACCGCCCCGAAGGAGCACGCCGAGTTCTACCAGGAACGCCTCGAGAGCTACGGGCTGACGGCGACCATCGAGCCGGCGGAGTAAGCCTAGAACGGCCTCGGCTTGGGCTTCGGAAGCGCGCCCTGGTAGCGCCAGACGCTCCACTGCCCGTCCCGCTGCTCCGCCAAGAGGCGCAAGGTTCCCGACCGGGTCGAGACGGTGCCGAGCCATATCTGGGTGTCCGGCTCGTACTCGACGCTCAACAGCCGCGCCTCCAGCGCGATGTTGCGGCGAGCATAGCTCAGCATCTGTTCTTCCGCCTCAGTTTGATTCATCGGGCTCCCTCCCGGGAACCATATTCCCGAACCGGGCGCCTTCTTCACGCAAAATTTATGTTTCTTCCATCTATAAGCGGATCTTAGCCCTCGTACCTGGACCAAACCCAGCCCGCGAGTGCCCTTCCGGATCCCGGTCAGGCCGCTCGCACCGCGAGCGCCCGGAAACAGTTTCTTCCCGCGCCCGCCTTGGGGTATCATCCTAACAACCGGCCGAACAGCGGCCGAAAGGAGACGCCATGGCCTCTTGGACATCCCCAGCCGCCACCGCCCGCGCGCTTCCCTGGGTCCTGTTGCTCGCAGCCCTGGTGGCGAGCTGCGCCCAGCCGCTGACGCCGCCCCCTCAGGGGATCCCGAGCGCCGATCCCAACGCCTCGCCCACTCCGACCCCGCCGCCCATCGCGAGCTACGCGGGCGTGAGCGACCCGCAAGGGCTCGCCTTCGATGCCAGCGGCAACCTGTGGCTGACCAACGGGGCCTACGGTTCGACGCCGGCCGGCCGGATCCTGAAGCTCTCGAACGGGACCACGGTCGGGATGGTGGACCTGGGCGTGGAGCTCGGAGCCTGCGTCGCCGACTCGGACTCCCTCTGGACCGTCTCGGCCTCCCCTTCGGCGAAGCTCTGGCGCATCGGGCTGGCGGATCTCGCCACCGAGTCCTTCCCCCTCGCCACGGGCAGCCAGCCGGTCTCGCCCCAGGGGCTCCTGGTGGACCCGCAGCACCGGGTGTGGCTCGCCGACGCGGCCAACCAGCTCGTCGCGATCTATCGGAATGGCGTCTGGGAGCAGGAGTTCGCCATCCCCAAGGCGACCGACAGCCTGGGCCCCACGGGGCTCGTCCGCGCGAGCGAGTCGGTATGGGTCGCCGCCCAGGGAGACCCGCGCGTCTACCGGCGCAGCGTGACCGACGCGACGGACCAGGGGGCCGTCGATCTGGCCAAGAACGCGACCGGGGTGCTCGGCGTCGACCAGAACGACCTGGTCTGGGCGGGCCATGCCTTCTATCAGGGGACGCAGGCGGTGGCCAAGTTCGCCGGCCCGACCTCGGTCCCCCGGTACTACGACGTGGCCCAGGACCAGCCGGTGGCCCTGGTGGGCGACGCGCGCGGCTACATGTGGGCCGCCCTGCGCAACCGCAACCTGGTCGCACGACTGACGCCGGCCGACGGCACCGTCGTGGTGTACGGTAGCGACGCCATCGTGAGGCCCCGGGCGATCGCCATCGACTCCCAGGGCAACGCCTGGGTGGCGAGCCAGGAGAGCGTCGCGCGGATCCCGGCGGCGCCTTAGGCTAGGCGTTTCGGACGGGGTTGCGGAGGGTGCCGATCCCTGACACCTCGACCTCGACGACGTCCCCGGGGTGCATGGCCCGGGTGTGGCCGGGCGTCCCGGTGAAGATCAGGTCGCCCTGCTCGAGCGTGAGGTAGCGGCTGGCGAAGCTCACCACGGTGGGCACGTCGAAGATCAGATCCGTGAGGGGAGCCTCCTGGACCACCTCGCCGTTGAGGCGAGTCCGCAGGGTCTGGGCGGACACGTCCAGCCCCTGGACGATCCAGGGCCCCACCGGGGCGAAGGTATCGCAGCCCTTGGCGCGCCACCACTGGCGATCGCCCGCCTGCCAACGCCGCTCGCTGACGTCGTTGCCGAGGGTGTAGCCGAACACGTAGTCGAGGGCCTGCTCCGGCGAGACGTTCCGGCAGCGCCGGCCCATGACGATCACGAGCTCGCCTTCGTAGTGGACGTCCTCGGAATCCGGCGGCAGCACGATGTCGGCTCCCGGCCCGACGAGGGCCGAGGGCGGCTTGAAGAACAGCTCGGGCTTGTCGGGGCCGGGACGCCCCTGCAGGTGCGAGCGGTAGTTGAGGCCCACGGCCAGGATCTTGGGGGGCTTGGCCGGGGCGAGCAGCCTGACCTCGGAGAGGGGGACGGTGTGGTCGGTGGTCCGGAACTCGCCGAACAGCGGGTCGCCGGCAAGCACCAGGAGCTTGTCGCCTTCGACGAGGCCCCAGCTCTCGAGCCCGCCCTGCTCGAAGCGCGCGAACTTCTTGATCATGCGAGCACCGTCGCCTCTTCCGCGCTGACCTTGCGCACGAGGTTGCCGTCCTGGTCCCAGACGCCGGCGAGGATCTCGGGGTCGTGGTAGAAGGTGAGCCACCACCCCTCGGCCTTGGCGCGGGTGATCCAGTGCTTCTTGGCCATGATCGAGTCCATGGGGTAATCGTCATAGGCCATGACCCACAGGGGATTCAGGTGGGCGTGGGTCGGCAGCAGGTCGCCCAGGTGCAGGGCGACCTGTCCCTCGGACTCGATGAGGATGGCCTGGTGACCCTGGGTGTGTCCGCCGGTCGGGATGAGGCGGACGCCGGGGACGAGCTCGACCTCGCCGTCGGCAGGCGCGATGAGGCCCGCCTCCTCGATGACCTGCCAGTTCTCGGGCCAGTAGGCGTGCGCGGAGCGGATGTTGGGCTGCTTGGCCTCCTCCCACTCCTTCTTCTGCATGACGTGCTTGGCGTTGGGGAAGGTGGGGCGGATCACGCCGGCCTCGTCCACCCACGTGCCGCCCGCCGCGTGGTCGTGGTGCATGTGCGAGTAGAGGACGTAGTCCACCTTCTCGGGATCCACGCCGGCCTCCTGGAGGCTCTGACGCAAGGTCGGGGGCTGGCGAAGCTGGAAGATGCCCTGCTGCTTGGGGGTGAGCTTGTTGCCGTAGCCGGTGTCGACGACGATGGTGGCGTCGGGCGTCTCGATGAGCAGGGAGTTGAGGCCGAGCGGGATGTAGTTGTTCTCGTCGACGGGATAACGCTTGCTCCAGAGGGTCTTGGGGACCACCCCGAACATCGCGCCGCCGTCGAGCTTGTACACGCCGTCGCTCAGCCAGCGGATCCGGAACTTGCCAAGTTGCATGGTGCCTCCTGTCATACGGGTCGAAGGCTCCCATGGTCCCCCGGCGCCGGGTGAACGTCAACGCGGACAGGGGGTTGGCGGCAACAAAAAGCCCCCTGCCGATGGCAGGGGGAAGCGGGTGAGTCCTTACTTCTTCTGGGCCGCCGCAGGCTGCTTGGCCTGGGCCTCGGCTTCCTTGCGCTGCTTCTGCTCGTGCCCGAGCCACAGGTCCGCCCCGGTGGAGAGGAGACCGGCGCCCAGGGCGACGCCGCCCGCGATCGCCGCCCCGATCCCCGTGGGTGCGAGGAACAGCGCGGCCACGCCGGCCACGGCCGAGATGCCCGACAGGGCGCCCTTGGCGACGGCCAGCCCCTTTTCGAGCTGACCGGCCTTCGGGTCGTTGACGGTCTTGACCGCCCCGTAGATGTCGAAGCCGCCGACGACCACGCCCGCGATGGGGGCGATGCGGCCGAGCCCGCGCATGGCGGGGGCGACGAACCGATTGTTCTTCATGGCATCCGAGAGCCAGCTGCCCACGTGGCTGCGCGCCAGGAAGCTCACGAATTTGCCGACCCGGTGCTCGTTCTGGACGAGCTTGCCGACGAGGGGGAGCTCCTTGAGCTCGTCGACGCTGGAGCCGACCCGGACGCCCTCGCGGACCCCGTCCGCGATGCCGATCCCGTCCGCGATGTTCTTGACCGGCGGCGTGTTCGGCTGGGTCGAGTCGGTGGAGTCGGACTTCTGGCCGGCCTGGGCCGTCTTGACCGCCTGCAGGACCGCCTGCTGGCGCTCCTGCTCGGTCTGCGGCCGGGCCACGATGGTGCTCTCGTCCTGCTTGACCTCGACCTTGGGATCCTTGGGAGGATCCGACGGCGGAGCCCCCACCGGACCGCGGGGCGGAAGCGTCGGCTGCAGGCGATTGGAGCGCCCTACGTTGTCCTCGATCGTTGCCATATCAGACCTCAAACCTTGCCATAACCGTATTTTCGTTATGCCCCGCGCCGTGGAGGTTCTGGCGCCTGGCAACCATGTTTTGAAGAGCCTTTAATGGAGAGCAAACAATCAGGCGCGCGCCAGGCCGAGGAGCTCCGTCGTGCGGGTGATGAGGGCGGCCTCGTCCCGGCGCGCGATCGCCGCCTTGTCGAAGAGGCAGGTGGCTACTCCCACGGCCGCCACCCCGGCGTCCAGGTAGGCCTTCAGGTTGGCGCCGTCGACGCCGCCGGTGGGCATCAGCTTCAGGAAGGGCAGGGGGTCGCGCACCAGCTTGATGAAGCGGGGACCGCCCAGCGCCTCGGCTGGAAAGACCTTGGCGCAATCGGCGCCCATGCGGTGGATGGCCAAGAGCTCGGTCGGTGTCGAGCCGCCCTGCGACACCCAGACCCCGGCCTCCCGGCAGCAGGAGACGATCTCCGGATCGGCATGGGGCGAGACCACGAAGCGGGCCCCTGCTTGAATCGCGGCGCGCGCCTCGGCGGCGGTGAGCACCGTGCCCGCTCCCACCACGATCCCGGCGTCCTGGGAGAGCGCGGCGATGGCCTCTCCGGCCCCCGGCGTGGTGAGGGTGATCTCGACGAGCTCCAGGCCTCCCTTTGCCGCGGCGCGGCCCGCCCAGACGGCCTCTTGGGGGTCTTTCGCCCGGATGACGCCGAAGACGCGGGTGCGCGCGATGGCCGCTTCTACCTCGAGGGCAACCGACATGGGGGTCTCCTTTCCGACAGCAGGCTTCCATCCTAGCATTGCCGGGACCTTCAAGGCGGCGATCGCGCCATGTAACGTCCTCGCAACACGGCCGCGGTACGGTAGGGTCACAAAGCACCCCCGAGGCCCCACGCGAGGAAGGAGGACCCCCCATGATCGATCTCACCAGCCATTTCTGTGCTCAGCTTCTGCTGGAGAGGGGCCTCCTGAGCGCCGATCAGATCACCTCGGCCCTACGCATCCACATGGAGCAACCCTCCCTGCGGCTCACCGACGCGCTCCTGCTCTTCGGTTTCCTCTCCTTCTCGAGCCTGCACTCGGTGCTGCGCGAGGTGCATCACGACCAGCCCATCGGCCGGGTGCTCGTCGAGAAGGGCCGCCTCAGTGCCGAGCGCTTCGAGGAGGCCCTCGGCATCCAGGAGCAAGATGGCGGCGAGCTCGTCGACATCCTCTCCGAGCGCGGGTGGTGCTGCCGGGAGGTGTTCGGCTGGGCCCAGGCGATCGCCGAGAAGCGCCAGGTCCGCCGCGAGCGCTGGGCCGCCCTGATGCAGCGCCTCCTTCCGGCGCCCCTGGCCGCGAGCTAAGCTATCAACCGGGAAGGTTTGGGGTAGGATGGCAGGGGCATCCCCGTCGGATGCCCGGCGCGAGTCGCCCTGTGCTGCTCCAAGGAGGTCCCTTCCGTGAATGCCCGGCGTTGGGCGGCCACTTGTCTGGCCGCCGCCATGCTCACCATCCAAGCTCCCGCCCTGGCGGCCGAAGCGCCCCTCAAGACCGTCGAGGTCCACGTCGACCCGCGCATCGAGCTGGCTTCGACCATCCTGGCGCTGACACCCTGGGCCAAGGACAACGGGGATCTCGCGACCTCGGCCTACGCCGCCGAGGCCCAGGCCGCCTTCGCGAAGCATACGCGCCACCCGGCCGTGTTCGCGGTCAACGAATGGCTGAACTCCGAGCAGGGTGACATGGGCGCCCTCGTGCGCCTGGCGCTGGTCCTCAACTCCGACCTCGCAGGCTCCAGCAGCGCGCCCATGGATCTGGCGGGCGAGTTCGGCGGCACCGAGCAGGCCGAGCGCCTCCTGGGCCTCATGGGCCAGTTCGCCACCGACACCTCCTTCATGACCTTCTTCCAGGCCCACGCCACCACCTACTCCAAGCTCGAGGCCCAGATCGGCCCCGCGCTCATGAAGGCCAATCCCGCCGGACGCCTCGAGGGCTACTTCGGCACCGGCTTCGACCGCTACCAGGTGCTCCTGGCTCCCTTGGCCCCCAAGGTCGGCTACTCGTGGGCGATCGCCTCCGAGCCGACGGGGGTGCCCACGGTGGTGGTGCGGGCCGAGGGCGTGACCAAGGACAAGCAGCCCGACTTCAAGGAGACGAGCCTCGACTTCACCCGGGCCGTGCGCCAGGGGCTGGGACGAGCCTTCGTGGCGCCCTTGGGCGCCAAGTACGCCCTCGACCTGAGCCAGAGCGCCGGGCTCATGACGCCCATCGCCGACGACATGAAGGCCAACCAGTGCGGCGACTGGCAGGAGGCCTTCGACGAGCACCTGGTGCGGGCCATCGACGCGCGCTTCATGCAGGAGGACGGCGCCGGCAAGGAGGCGCAGCTCGCCCTGCGCTCCAACGAGCGAGCGGGCTTCGCCTACATCCGCGGCATGTTCGACCAGCTGGCGGATTACGAGACCAACCGCAAGGGCTACGCCAACATGGACGTCTTTGTCCCCAACATCGTGGCCAAGCTCTCCTATCTCAAGGACACGGGCGCCGATCAGGACGTCGCCAAGCGCTCGAGCACCTTCCAGGGTCCGCTCGGCCGCGCCTTCGACAAGCGCTATCTCTCGAGCACCGTGATCGTGCGGCCCACGCCCACCGACCCCAAGCTCAAGGCGGCCTTGACGGCCTACGTCCAGACCGTCAAGGAGACCTTCAAGAAGCGCTATCACAAGGACGCGGTGGTGGTGAGCCCGGAGGAGGCCGCCCGCCTCAACCCGGCCGAGACCTCCTACCTCATCCTGGGCACGCCCTGGTCCAACCCGTTCCTCGCAGCGCTCATCAAGTACATCCCCCTGAAGGTCACCAAGAACAACATCGCGCTCGGCGGCAAGCAGTTTTTGGGCAGCGGCCTGCGCCTGGCGACGGCCTTCCCCAACCCCTACAACCCCAAGCTCCCCATGCAGATCCTCACCAGCACCGAGGACTCCGGGATCCAGGGCATCTTCACCCTGCCCGTCGGGCCCTACGACTACGCGGTGTTCCATGGCGACCAGGCGATCGCCCAGGGCGACTACGTCTACGATCTCAAGGGAAAATGGAGCGTTCCCTAGAGAAAAAGCCGCAGGCGCTAGCAAGTTTGGGTCCCCTTCCCTCGATAAATAGGTTAAGCTAAATTTAACGTCTTTTTAGCTTAGCCCGCTGCATGTCGAGGGAGCCATGATGCGCAAATCGATCTGGGGTTCGGTGCTCGCCGGCGCGATCCTGTTGTCCGGATGCGGGTGGATGCCGCAGGGCCTGGCGGGCTCGGACGGTCGCTTGAACGCGAGCGGGCTGCGCACCGGCAAGGTCTCCACCCCGGACTGGGCGAAGAACGCCGTCTTCTACCAGATCTTCCCCGAGCGCTTCGCCAACGGCGATCCCTCCAACGATCCCGACAACGTGCAGCCCTGGGGCTCCAGGCCCACCTACGACAACTTCATGGGCGGCGACCTGCAGGGCGCCACCCAGAAGCTGCCCTACCTCAAGAGCCTCGGCATCACCGCCATCTACCTCAACCCCATCTTCACCTCGAGCAGCAACCACAAGTACAACATCAGCGACTACATGCACGTCGACCCCCACTTCGGCGGGGACGCGGCCTTCCGGACCTTCCTGTCCAGGGCCCACGGCATGGGCATGAAGGTCATCCTCGACGGCGTGTTCAACCACACCTCCGACGAGAATGCCTTCTTCGTGGATTGCAAGCAGAAGGGCCCCCAGTCGCCCTACTGGAACTGGTACACGATCTACGGCTTCCCCGTGGTGACCAGCCCCAAGCCCAACTACAACTCCTGGTGGGGCTTCGGCAGCCTGCCCCAGTGGAAGGCCGCGACCAACCCC